>JAEEIC010000282.1 GCA_016281165.1 Bacillota bacterium
AAGAGCAGATCCTTTATGCGCGAGAGCAGCTCGTCGTAGCCCTCTCCGGTCTTCGTGGAGACCGCGGCGGCGTCCTTTCTGATGCCCGAGGGCCTGAAGCCCGGCACCAGGTCGATCTTGTTGAACAGTATCAGGCTGGGCTTGCCCCCCGCGCCCAGTTCGCTCAGGACCTTTTCGGTCACCTGCATGTGCAGGTCGTGCTCCGGGAAGGACGCGTCGACCACGTGTATCAAAAGATCCGCGTATTCGACCTCCTCGAGGGTGGATCTGAAGGCCTGCACCAGGCTGTGCGGCAGCTTGCTCACGAAGCCTACGGTATCGATGAGCACGAAGCTGTGGTTGCTGTCAAGGGTTATGAGCCTCTGGGCCGTGTCGAGGGTGGCGAAGAGCATGTCCTTCTCGAGGACCTGCTTATCCTCCCTTTCTTCCATCTTGAGCAGCCTGTTCATCACCGAGGATTTGCCCGAGTTGGTATAGCCCACGAGGGCGGCGACGGGAAGACCGCTCTTCTCCCTTCTGGCTCTTTGGGTGCTGCGCTGCGCCCTGACCTCTTTGAGCTCGGAGCGTATCTCGTCTATGCGGCTCTGGATATGGCGCCTGTCGGTCTCAAGCTTCTTTTCGCCGGGGCCTCTTGTTCCTATGCCGCCTCCGAGCCTTGAGAGAGCGTGCCCGAAGCCTAAAAGCCTGGGCATGCGGTACTGCAGCTGGGCCATCTCGACCTGGAGCTTGCCCTCTCTGGAGGTCGCCCTGGCCGCGAAGATATCCAGTATCAGTATGGTCCTGTCGATGACCTTGACCGACACCGCGTCCTCGATGTTCCTCAGCTGCATGCCGGAGAGCTCGTCGTTGAAGACGACCAGATCCGCCTGCATGGAGGCGGTAAGCTCCGCCAGCTCCTTGAGCTTGCCGCTGCCTATATAGGTCGCGGAATTGATCTTCTCCGCGTTCTGGGTCATGATCCCCAGCACCTCGGCGCCGGCAGCCTCGGCCAGCCTCGCGAGCTCCTCCATCGAATAAGTGATGTCTTCTCCCGTGGAGGCCCCGACCAGTATCGCCCTGCTGCTCTCCTGCTCTATTACGTTGTTGTTCTCGTCGAATCTTACCATCGGCTGCCGTTATCACAGTATGAAGCGGTCGATATCGTCCTGTCTTATAGTATCTTCGAACTTGCCGCGCACGTAGGCGGCGTCTATGACTATGTGCTTGTCCTCGACGTCGGGAAGCTCAAAGGAGATGTCCTCCATCAGGTGCTCCATTATGGTGTGCAGCCTTCTGGCGCCGATGTTCTCGGTCTGCTCGTTCATCAGGAAGGCCATGGAGGCGATCTCTTCTATGGCGTCTTCGGTGAACTCGACCTCGCAGCCCTCGGTCTCCAGCAGCTCCTTATGCTGCTTTATGAGGGCGTTGTGAGGCTCGGTGAGTATCCTCACGAAGTCGTGCTTGGTGAGGTTGGTGAGCTCGACCCTGATGGGGAAGCGCCCCTGCAGCTCCGGTATCAGGTCGGTGGGCCTCGATACGTGGAAGGCTCCCGCCCCGATGAAGAGCACGTGATCGGTCTTTACGGGGCCGTACTTGGTGTTGACCACGCAGCCCTCGACGATGGGCAGTATATCCCTTTGGACGCCTTCTCTGGAGACGTCGGCCCCGCTCCTGTAGCTGCCGCCGGAGGCGATCTTGTCGATCTCGTCGATGAAGATGATGCCGTTCTCCTCGCAGTTCTCCACCGCCTCGGAGCTGACCTTGTCCATGTCTATCATCTTCTGCGCTTCCTGCTCGATGAGGATCTTTCTGGCTTCCCTGACCTTCATGTTCTTCTTTTTGGTCTTGGGAGCCCCGCCCATGATGTCGAAGATGTTGCCGATGCTGATGGATCCGCCGCCCTCGATATCGAGGG
Organism: Bacillota bacterium; assembly: GCA_016281165.1. GTDB lineage: Bacteria > Bacillota > Clostridia > Peptostreptococcales > Anaerovoracaceae > RGIG2707. The sequence goes on from JAEEIC010000282.1 coordinate 1,895, forward strand.
TATTGCTCTTGGGCTGCTCGACCACGTCGATCTCTATGTACTGATCCTCGAGCAGGCCGTCTCTGAGCTGCTGGCGCACCTGCTCTCTGGCGAGGGTGACCCCGTCGCTCTCGGGCTCGGTCCTCTGTTCGATGACCTCGTTGCTCTGGTTGTACGTTGCTCTGGCCCCGCCCATGATGAACTGGAAGGGGTTGGTGCTTGAAGGCTGGGCCTGCTTCTTTCTGCTGCCGGGGATGATGGCCTCGATGATCTTCTCTTCCGCGACCTCCTTGGCCACGTCGTACTTCTCTTCGATGTGGCGCTGCTTGGTGAGGCGCATGGAAGCCTCCATGAGGTCCTTGACCATGGATTCCACGTCTCTTCCCACGTAGCCCACCTCGGTATATTTGGTGGCCTCGACCTTGACGAAGGGCGCGTCCATGAGCTTGGCGAGCCTTCTGGCGATCTCGGTCTTGCCGACGCCGGTGGGGCCCATCATGAGGATGTTCTTGGGGGAGATCTCCTCCCTCATCTCGTCGGGCAGGAGGTTCCTCCTGTAACGGTTCCTGAGGGCCACGGCGACCGAGCGCTTGGCGGCGTCCTGACCGATGATGTATCTGTCGAGCTCCGCCACGATCTGTTTGGGAGTCATATTCTGTATCTGGGTCATTTTATCCTCCTAAAGCTTCTCCACCGAGATGTGGCTGTTGGTGTAGACGCAGATGTCGGAGGCTATCCTGAGAGCCTCCTTCACGATCTCCTCAGCGCTCATGTCCGTGTGGTCGTAGAGCGCGTGGGCGGCGGCGTAGGCGAAATTGCCGCCGGAGCCGATGGCGATATAGTCGGCGTCGGGCTCGATGACCTCGCCGGTACCGGAGATGAGGAGTATATTGTCTTTGTCCGCGACGAGCATCAGCGCCTCGAGGTTCCTGGCTCCCTGCTCGCTCCTCCAGGTCTGGGCCATGGCGACGGCTGCCCTCTTGAGGTTGCCTCCGTGCTCCTCGAGCTTCTTCTCGAACTTCTCGGTGAGGGAGAAGGCGTCGGAGACTGAGCCCGCGAAGCCGCTCAGGACCTGATCCTTGTATATCTTGCGCACCTTCTTGGCGTTGTTCTTCATGATGGCGTGCTCGCCCATGGTGACCTGGCCGTCGCCGCCTATGCATATATCATCGGCGCTGCGCCTGACCAGGCAGATGGTGGTGGCGTGAAACTGTCCCATTTATTTATCCTCCGACCCTTTCTTCTCGTAGTATTTGCACTCGCTGTTCGAACAGACGAGGTTCCTGCCCCTGATGACCAGCAGACTGCCGCACTTGGGGCACTTTTTGTTCACAGGCTTGTACCAGTAGACCTGGTCGCACTCGGGATAGCCCGAGCAGCCGTAGAAGAGCTTGCCCTTGCGGCTGCGCCTCTCGATGATCTCCCTGCCGCACTTGGGGCATTTCACTCCCGTGCCGGTCACTATGTTGCGCGTGTAGCGGCAGCCGGGGAAGCCCGTGCAGGCGAGGAAGTCCCCGAAGCGGCCGTGCTTTACGGCCAGAGGCTTTCCGCACTCCGGGCAGAGCTCTCCGGTGAGCTGGGGCGCCAGCTCTATCTTGTCCAGCTCCTTCTCGGCGATGTTGAGCTGGCCCTCCATATATCCGTGATAGTAGTCGCTGACCACGTTCTGCCAGCTCTCTTCGCCCTCTTCGACCTTGTCGAGCTTCTCTTCCATGCTGGCGGTGAAGCCGGCGTCGACTATCTCCCGGAAATAGACCTCCATGATCTCGCGGGTGATGCGCATCCCCAGCTCGGTGGGAGCGAGGGACTTCTTCTCGCGGTAGACGTAGCGGCGGTCCAGAAGGTTGGTGACTATGGGAGCGTAGGTGCTGGGGCGGCCTATGCCCTTGTCTTCCAGCTCCTTTATGAGGCTGGCCTCGGTGAATCTCGAGGGAGGCTCGGTGAATTTCTGCTCGCTCGTGAGCTCCAGGAGCTTCAGATCCGCTCCCTCTTTGAGCTCGGGCAGCATCCTGTCCTTTTCGCCCTCATCGTTGTATACGCGCAGATAGCCGTCGAAGACGAGCTTTCTGCCCGCGGCCTTGAACACATAGTCGCCGTTGACCACGTCGGCGCTCACCGCGTCGTAGAGAGCCGGCTTCATGCGGCTGGCCACGAAGCGGGACCAGATGAGCCTGTAGAGCTTGTACTGATCGCCTGAGAGAGATTCCTTTATCTCGTCGGGATCGAGGTCGACATAGCTGGGGCGTATGGCCTCGTGGGCGTCCTGCGCGCCCTTCTTCCTGTTGGTATAGACGTTGTTCCCCAGATATTTATCTCCGTAGCGTTCCTTTATCAGGTCCTTGCAGGCCCTGTCGGCCAGCTCGGAGACCCTGACGGAGTCGGTCCTGATGTAGGTGATGAGGCCTATGGTGCCGTGGCCCTTGACGGTGACGCCCTCGTAGAGCTCCTGGGCCAGCATCATGGTCTTTTTGGGCGTGAAGCCGAGCCTGATGGAGGCGTCCTGCTGCAGCACGGAGGTGGTATAGGGAGCGTAGGGCTTCTTCGCGACCTGCTTTTCCTCTATCGGGCCCACGCGGTAGCTTCCCTGGTCGAGAGCTTCGCGGACCTTCGCGTTCTCCTCGGCGCTGCCGACGGTGAGCTTTCTGCCTTTGTACTGCTCGAGGCGGGCGCTGAAGCTCTCCTTCTTCTCCTTTGCCGGGCTGAGGCCGGGGCTCGTGAAGAGACCGGTGATGCTCCAGTATTCCTTGGGCACGAAGGCCTCGATCTCGCTCTCCCTGTCGCAGATGATCTTAAGAGCCGCCGACTGCACGCGGCCCGCGGAAAGGCCTCTGGCGACCTTGGCCCAGAGCAGCGGGCTGATCTTGTAGCCCACGACCCTGTCGATGACTCTTCTTCCCTGCTGGGCGTCCACCAGGGCCATGTCGACCGGCCGGGGATTCTTGACCGCCTCGGTCACCGCCGGCTTGGTGATCTCCTGGAAGGTGATCCTGTCGGCCTTCAAGGGGTCTATGCCCAGGATGCTGCAGACATGCCAGGAGATGGCCTCGCCCTCGCGGTCGGGGTCTGTGGCCAGATAGACCTTAGAGGACTCCTTCACGGCCTCCTTTATCTCCTTTATGGTGTCTCCCTTGCCTCTTACGTTGATGTACTCGGGAGTGAAATTATCTTCTATATCGACGCCCAGACGGCTCTTGGGAAGGTCTCTCAGGTGGCCTTTGGTCGCTACGACCCTGTAACGGCTGCCGAGGAACTTCTCTATGGTCCTGGCCTTGGACGGAGACTCTACTATGACGAGATTTTTCGCTGCCATTCGCTTCCCCCCTGTTCTTGTAAAAAATTCGCTACATATTAAATTAAAGACTGTTCCTGTCTTTGTCAAGTGTAGATACTGTGTCGATAAAACGGAGCGCCCGCGAAGTCCGCGGGCTCAGCAGACGTAGTATCTTCCGTCCTCGCATCTGACCAGGCCCTTGAGCTCTATGGCCATGAGCAGGGTACGAAGATCGAGCGGGCTCTCGTCCAGCTTCACGGCGAGGAGCTCGCAGCCGGCCCCGGGCTCCTGCTTCACGAGGGCAAAGACCCTCTTTTCCTGCGGGCTCAGGGAGGGGACGCTCCTTCCTTCCCCCGGTCTTACGAGGCCCAGGCTCTCCTCGAGGCCCTCGAGGCTGTATACCGGGCAGGCCCCGTCGGCGATGAGCCTGTTGACCCCCACGCTGTTGGGCTGGTTTATGTTTCCGGGCACCGCGTAGACGTCCCGGCCCTGCTCCGCCGCCAGATTCGCCGTGATCATGGATCCGCTCTTAAGGGCGCCCTCCACCACGATCACGGCCGAAGACAGCCCGCTGATCAGGCGGTTCCGCTGGGGGAAGTTCCAGGCCCAGGCCTGCTCGCCGGGGATGAATTCGCTGATCAGAAGTCCCTCGCGGGCGATCTGCCCGTAAAGTTCCCGGTTCGAGCGCGGAAAGCAGACGTCGACCCCCGTGCCCAGCACCGCTATGGTACTTCCTTTCTTATCCAGGCAGCCCCTGTGGCCCATGGAGTCTATGCCCTCGGCCATACCGCTGACCACGGTCACCCCGGCCCCGCCTATCCTCCTTCCGATCTCGCGGGCGGCCCAGCGCCCGTAGGGAGAAGACCTCCTCGTCCCCACCACGGCAACCGAGGGCGTGTTGAGGAGACTCACGTCGCCTATGGCGTAGAGCGCCGCGGGAGGATCGCTTATCTCCGCGAGCCTCTTAGGATACTCCTCCGTTCCCCAGGCCACGATACTTATGCCCCGTCTTCGGCACTCCTTCATCATCTTTTCGGCCGTGGCGAGATCCCCATCGGCGAGCGCGTCGAGGGCCGAGGCCGGAGCTCTCTTGAATTCGGGCCTGCTCTCAAACAGGGAACGGAGCCGGGAAGCATCCGCCGCGCGCACCGCGCAGGCGCCTCCCAGCTCTTCGAGCAGGACTTTTTTCTGCAGGGCGTTCAGATTCTTTATATTCGAGAGCCAGAGAGCGCAGAGCGCCTCTCTTTCGGCGTCTTTCTTTTCAGGCATCGTTTCTCCTTTCGCGGGGCCGCGCCGGGCGGCCTATGAAAAATACTTCTCCGGCATCCTGTAGCTCAGGGCCTCGAGCAGGTGGCGGGCCCTGATATCCCCGCTCCCCTCGATATCGGCGGCGGTCCTGGCGACCCTGAGGATCCTGTGGTAGGAGCGGGCGGAAAGATTCAGCCTCGCGTAGGCCTCCTTCATGATCTCGCCGCACTCGCTGTCGAGGGCGCAGTATCTTTTGATCTCCGCGGGGCTCAGCCTGCCGTTGTGCTTGAAACCTCCGTCCCTGAAGCGCTCTTTTTGCGCCGCCTCGGCCTTCTCCACCCCGGCTCTCAAGGCCGCGCTGTCCAGAGGCGAGGCCGCGCCCCCTATATCGAGCTGCTCGTAATCTATCCTCTCCATGACCACATGTATGTCGATGCGGTCCAGCAGGGGCCCCGAGACCCGGCTCACGTAGCGCTTCCTGTCGCTATCCGAACAGCTGCAGCTTTTGACCGGGTCTCCGTACCAGCCGCAGCGGCAGGGGTTCATGGCGGCGACCAGCATGAAATCACAGGGGAAGACGCACTTCTCGCTGACCCTGATGATTGACACCTCGCCATCCTCAAGGGGCTGGCGCAGGTTGTCGAGGGTATGGGCGGAGAACTCCGGCAGCTCGTCCAAAAAGAGCACCCCGCAGTGGGCGAGCGATATCTCGCCCGGTCCGGGCCTGGAGCCTCCGCCGGTGAGCGAAGCCGCCGAGAGGCTGTGATGGGGAGCCCTGTAGGGCCTCTCGGTCACCAGGGGGCGGCCTGCCCTGAGCTCCCCGGCCACGCTGTATATCCTCGTGACGTCGAGCATCTCCTCGTAGCTCATGGGCGGCATGATGCCGGGGATCCTTTTTCCGACCATCGATTTGCCTATGCCGGGAGGACCTATCATCAGAAGGCCGTGGCGGCCGGCGGCAGCCAGCTGGGCAGCCCTCTTGACCGCCTCCTGCCCCCTTATATCGCTGAAATCGGGAAGCTCCCGCCCTCCACCCGGCGCGGCGGACCCGTCGGCTGTGACGAAAGGCAGGCGCCTGAAGCCGCTGAGGTGGTCAGCGGCCTCGGAAAGGCTCATGACGGACACTATCTCCGCCCCCTTCACCAGCGTGGCCTCGGCGAGATTCTCGGCCGGGACCATGAACCTGCCTATGCCCAGCTTCATCAGGCCTGTCATCATGGGGAGCAGGCCCTCCACTCCCTTCACGCCCCCGTCGAGGCTGAGCTCGCCGAAGCAGGCGATATCCTCGTCAGGCGTTAAAGGGATCTGCCCTGTGCACATCAGAAGGCCCAGGGCGATGGCCAGATCGTAGTGGCTGCCCTTCTTGCGCCTTCCCGCCGGCATGAGGTTCACCGTGATGCGGCAGGGCGGGAAACTGTATCCGCAGTTCATGACCGCCGAGTGTATCCTCTCCTTGGCCTCCTTGATCGACTGGTTGGCCAGCCCCACCACAGAGAAGCCGGGAAGACCGCTCTCGGAATCGAGCTCGACCCGGCTGATCTCGGCCTCCAGGCCGTAAAGACTTGCTGTCAGTATCTTCGCGTACATATCCGCTCCCGCCGCTCAAAAAGCGTTCTCAAAGTGCCTGAGGACGGCTCCCGCGTCCGTTCTCACTATCTCTATCACGTCCATGCGGGGCTGGAGCCTTTCCAGATCTTTGCGGCATCTCATAAAGAGCTCGGCGCAGATCCTGAGCCTGCGCTGCTTTTCTCTGTTTACCGCCTCTCTGGGAAGGCCGAAATCGCCGCGGCTGCGGGTCTTTACTTCTATAAAAGCGAGGATGCCGTCCCTGACGGCCACTATATCGAGTTCGCCGAAGCGGCAGCGCCAGTTCCTGGCCGCGACGCTCCAGCCCCTTTTCTCAAGGAAGGAACAGGCGGCTTCTTCTCCCCAGCTGCCGAGCCCGCGGCTCTTTTGGGCGTTAGCCTTCGCTCCGCCCTCTTTTTCGTTCGTCTTATCGTTCATACTTTCCCTTCATCAGCCTTTGCTGCAATTATTTACCTGTATTATACCAGCGCTTCCACGATCTGTAAATACAGAAATTATATATACTGCCATTTTATTTCGACAGCGCAGCATAAAAAAGACCGCCCATACCGGGCGGCCCGTTCATTCGATATATAAAGAGAAGCGGAGCTAGAATTCCTTCCCGTAGATCACGTCTATCTGCTCGGACGCCACGGCGGCGTCGATCAGCGCTTCGCAGTCGAGCCTGC
>JAEEIC010000283.1 GCA_016281165.1 Bacillota bacterium
CCGCAGTCCCTTAAAGGCGAAAGGACGGAGAGCTCCTTAAGAGCCTTCATCCCCGGGCGGTCGCCGGCGTCGTCGGAGGCGTTGGTCCCGTCCATGATGACGCTGAAGCCGTCCGCGAGGGCGGCGCTGCTTATGGCCGCGAAGATGGCCTTCTTGCACCAGTAGCAGCGGTCCTTGGGGTTCTCCGCGACCTTCGGCGCCGAGAGCACGTCGAGCTCTATGACCTGCATCTCGGCTCCGAGCTCTTTGGCCAGGCGCAGGGCGTCGTCGCGCTCGAACTGAGGCTGGAACTGCGACGCGGCGTAATAGGCCTTGAAGCGGCGGGCGTACTTTGACGCGGCCCAGAGCAGGCACGACGAATCGACGCCGCCGGAAACCGCGATCGCGGCTTCGGGCTGGAGTTCGAAATATGCGGAAAGTTCCAAAGTCTCGCTCCTTTCATATGTTCTGTCGATGCAGGGGAAGCTGCGGGGTGCGTCCCGGGCTGTCTCCACATCCCGGGCAGGCCCCGCGCGGGATCTCCTTAACGGCCTTGCGTCTTACAGCGCGATCCTGGGACGCCCGAGGCCTTCGGGATCCCTCTTTACTTCTTCGATGAGGCTCTCGGTCCAGGCCACGAGCTCCCCGAGCCCTTCCCCGGTCCTGACGCAGAGCCTCATGATCTTCACGTCCGGGTTGAGCATCCTCACTCTTTCCTCGAAGGCTTCGAAGTCGAAGTCGAAATAGCCGAGCGCGTCGGTCTTGGTGACGAGGATGAGGTCCGCGATGCTGAACATCAGGGGGTACTTGAGGGGCTTGTCGTCCCCCTCCGGGACGCTCAGCAGCATCACGTTCCTGTGGGAGCCGGTGTCGAACTCGGCGGGGCAGACGAGATTGCCTATATCCTCCATGATGAGCAGGTCCAGGCCCGCGGTATCGTATTCCGCGAGCGCCCTTCTCACCATGTCGGCGTCTATGTGGCAGAGGCCCATGTTGTGTATCTGCATGGTCTCGACGCCGGTGGCGCTCCTGACTTTCTCGGCGTCGAGAGCCGACTCGATGTCGACGTCCATCTCGCCGATGCGGTACCTGTCCTTCAGCATGTTGATGAGGGCGCTGATGACGGTGGTCTTGCCGCTGCCGGGGGCGGAGAGGAAGCTGAGGAAGAGGGTCCCCTGCCCGCCGAGGGCGGCGCGGTTGGCCTCCGCCTCGGTCTCGTTGACCGCCATTATATCCTCTTTCACTTCGATGATCTTTACTTCCGCCATATCCTTCACCTGCCGTTCCAGCCGCGGACGGAATCTTCTATCCAGCGGGCCAAAGTCTCTATGCCCTCGCCGGTCTTCGCCGACACGCAGATGACCTCGATGTCCGGGTTGAGGGCCCTCGCGGCCGCCGCGGCCTTCTCGACGTCGAAATCGAAGATGGGCAGGGCGTCTATCTTGTTGATGACGAGCAGCGAGCACTGCTGATACATCAGGGGGTACTTGGCGGGCTTGTCGTCCCCTTCGGGGACGCTGAGGACCGTCATGTTGAGGGCCGCCCCGGTGTCGAATTCGGCGGGGCAGACGAGATTGCCTATGTTTTCAAGGATTATGAGGTCGAGGTCGCCGCGCCCGAAGGCGGCGAGGCCCTGTCTGGTCATGTCGGCGTCAAGGTGGCACATGCCGCCCGAATGCAGCTGGATAGAGGGGATGCCGGCCTTCAGCATGGTATTGGCGTCGACGTCTGAATCGATATCGGCCTCCATCACGCCCCAGTTCAGCCTGCCCTTAAAGTACGGTATCAGGGCCAGGAGCAGGCTGGTCTTGCCGCTGCCCGGCGATGACATCAGGTTGATGAGACAGGTCTTCTGCTCTTTGAGCGACTGCCTCAAGGCCTCGGCGTCGGCATCGTTGTCTTCCAGTATCGTCTCTTTTAGTTCGATGATCTTTGAGCGTTCGTCCATTTTCCGTTCCTTTCGATCATTGGTGTTTTATATCCTCTGCAGGCTCAGGGGAAGCTCCATGCGGTTCGCTTCCAGCAGGGCCCTGTCCCTCAGCACGGTCTGAGCGGGACCGTCCGCCGCTATCCTTCCGCCCGAGAGCAGTATGACGCGGTCCGCGCAGTCCCATATCATGTCGAGGTCGTGGGAGGCGATGATCTTCGCCCCGGGAAGAGCCCTGACAGTGTTTATTATAAGTCTTCGGTTGGCCGGGTCAAGCGCCGAGGTCGGTTCGTCCATCAGCAGATACCCGGGATCCATGGCGAGGACCGCGGCGATGGCCGCCATGCGCTTCTCGCCCCCCGAGAGCTTGTGGTTGTAGGAATGCTTGAGATGGGTGATGCCGAGGCTCCCCAGCACCTCATCCGCCCTCTTTTCCGCCTCTTCGCGCGGGAGCCCGTAATTCACAGGGCCGAAGATCACGTCCTCGAAGACTGTGGGCATGAACATCTGGTCGTCGGAATCCTGCATGACGAGGCCGAGCTTTCTTCGTATCTCCCTCAGGTTCTCCTTAGACATCGCAAGGCCGTCCACCGATACACTGCCTTCGGCGGGAAGGAGGCCCAGCATGATCTTCATC
>JAEEIC010000039.1 GCA_016281165.1 Bacillota bacterium
CTTGCCTCTCCTCACCTTGGCGCCGATCTCGTTGATGCGCTTCTCCATGCCTATGATGTAGAGAGTGTCGCCGGCGCTGAGGACGGTGCTGCCGTTGGGCACTATGATCTTGCCGTTCCTGGAGATGGCGGCGATCAGGACACCGTTCATGCGGTCGCCCAGGTCTTTAAGGGCTTTTCCCTCAAGGCCCTGCAGCCTCTCGACCTCGCATTCGAGTATGGCGGTCTTTCCGGTGACGAGCTTGCCGCCGCTCAGGCGGTATTTCTGCGTCAGGTAGTTATAGATCTCGGCCGCGCAGGCCATGTCGGGATTCACCACGTAATCGATGTTCATCGACTTTTTGATGAACTCCTCCTGGGCCACATGCTCGGGGGCCCTCACTCTGGCGATGACCTGGTGGCAGCCCAGCTCCTTGGCGAAGCGGCAGATGACCATGTTGAGCTCGTCGCTGTCGGTCGCCGAGATCAGTATGTCATAAGAACTGATGTTTATATCCCTTAAGACGCCGGTCTCGATGGCGTTGGCCTCCACCGGCCTTATATCGTAACGGTCGCTGAGTCTTTGGAGCTTCTCCCCGTTGGAATCTATGACGGTGACTTCGTTCTTGCCGCCCAGAAGCGCTTCGGTGATGGTGGTGCCCAGTTTTCCCGCGCCTACAACTGCAACTTTCATGCATATACCTCCATGATAGAATGATTTTAGCACATATAGTACGGGGGTCAAGAGGAAAGGGCACATTTCGTATATGGCGCTTTCTCATCCTTGTCTTGCAATCGCGCCTCTTTAGGTGCATAATAAATTGTTTGAGTATGCTCTGAATAAGGTATATATGGCGAAGAAAGTATCCGATGAAGAAAGATATATAATGATGACCGAGGCTCCGGTGGGAAGGCTCATCAGCTCCCTCGCCGTGCCCTGCATCATCAGCAACCTCATAACGACCATATACAATATGGCCGATACCTATTTCATCGGCAGGATAAGCACCAGCGCCTCCGGCGCCGTGGGCATAGCCCTCTCCTGCATGAACCTCATACAGGCTCTGGGCTTCTTCTTCGGGCAGGGCTCGGGCATCAACATCTCGAGGCTCCTGGGAGCCCACAACAAAGAGGAGGCCGGGAAGATAGGCTCCACCGCCTTCTTCACCTGCCTCATGGCGAGCGTCGTCTTCGCCCTCACGGGCAGGATCCTGCTGACGCCTCTTTGCCGGCTGCTGGGCTCGACCGACACCATACTGCCCTACGCCAGGGCTTATCTGGGCGTGATACTTCTGGGCACGCCCTTCATGGCGGGAGGCCACGTGCTCAACCAGCAGCTGAGGCAGCAGGGGCTGAGCTTCTACGGCATGCTGGGCCTGGGGACGGGCGGAGTCCTCAACATGATACTGGACCCCATATTCATCTTCCGCCTTGAGATGGGCATCGCCGGCGCCGCTCTCGCGACCATAGTCAGCCAGATGGTGAGCTTCACCATCCTCCTGATCGGTCTTGAGAGGAACGCGGTCGTGAAGATAAGGCTGAAGGACCTCGCTCCCAGCGCCGCGCGCTACAAGGCCATATACCGCTGCGGGCTTCCCTCCATGACGAGGCAGGCCATCGGCAGCTTCGCCAACGCGGCTCTCAACAACGCCGCCGGCGTCTACGGCGACGCCGCCATCGCCGCCATGGCCATCGTGACCAAGATAGGCAACTTCACCAACGCCTGCGTCCTGGGCTACGGCCAGGGCTTCCAGCCCGTCTGCGGCTACAACTACGGGGCGAAGAAGATAGACAGGGTCAAGGAATCCTACAAGTATTGCGTGCGCTTCGGAACGGTCTTCCTGCTGGTCATGTGCGCCCTTGAGGCCGTGTTCGCGCCCACGCTCATCGAGATCTTCAGAAAGGGAGATCCTCTCGTCACCGCTTACGGGGCCGCCGCGCTGAGGTATCACTGCGTCACCTTCTGGCTCACGGCCTTCGCCATAATGAACAACATGCTCCTTCAGGTCATAGGCAAGACCTACAAGTCGACCCTTCTCGGCCTGGTGAGGCAGGGCCTGGCCCTGATCCCCTGCGTGATCATACTGCCGAAGTTCATCGGCTTTCTGGGCGTCCAGACCGCCCAGTGCTTCGCCGACGTCGCGGGCCTCATCTTCGGCATAATAGTGATCAGAGGGGTGTGGAAGGAGCTCAGCGGGCTCGAAAAAGAATATCAGACATCATCCGGAGGGGAAAAAGCATGAGCAGACCCATAGTCGCGGTGGTAGGACGCCCCAATGTGGGCAAATCCACCTTTTTCAACAAGATAATAGGCCGCAGGCTGTCCATCGTCGAGGACACCCCCGGCGTCACCAGGGACAGGATAGCGGCTGAGGCCGAGTGGTCGGGGCACCGCTTCATGCTCATCGATACCGGCGGCATAGAGCCCGAATCCGAAGAGCTGATACCGGCGCAGATGAGGGCCCAGGCGGAGATCGCCATGGACATGGCCGACGTCATACTCTTCCTCGTTGACGGCAGGGAGGGCCTGACCTCCTCCGACAGGGACGTGGCCGACATACTGAGAAGGAAAAACAAAGAGGTCATACTGGTCGCCAACAAGGTCGACGACCCCAAGTATTACAACGACGTCTACGACCTTCCCGAGCTGGGGCTGGGCACGCCTTTCCCCATATCGTCGGTCAACATGCTGGGGCTGGGGGAGCTGCTGGACGAGATACTTGATCGCATCCCCAAAGAGAGCTTTGACGAGGAAGAGGAGGACGACGTCAAGATCGCCGTCATCGGCAAGCCCAATGTGGGCAAATCCTCGATCGTGAACGCGTTTCTGGGCGAGGAGAGGGTCATAGTCAGCGACATCGCCGGCACCACCCGCGATTCCATCGACACGCCCTTCGAGCACGACGGCACCCGCTTCACCCTCATCGATACCGCCGGCATACGCCGCCGCAGCAAGGTCACCGAGGACATCGAAAGATACAGCGTGGTGAGGGCCGTGGCCGCCATCGAGCGCTGCGACGTGGCCCTGATGGTCCTTGACGCCCAGGAGGGCCTCACCGAGCAGGATAAAAAGATCGTCGGGCTCGCCCACGAGGCGGGCAAGGGCATCATCGTGGTCGTGAACAAGTGGGACCTGGTGGTAAAGGAGACCAATACCATGAGGGACATGACCAGGAAGATCAAGGGCGAGCTGCAGTTCATGGACTACGCCCCGGTCATGTTCACCTCGGCCCTAAAAGGCCA
>JAEEIC010000040.1 GCA_016281165.1 Bacillota bacterium
CCCCAGTCCATGAAGCAGCGCACTCTGGACCTGATAGGCCGCAGCCATACTCCCGAAGAGATACTTGAGGCCTTCGCGCTCGCCAAAAGCCTTGAGATCCCCGTCATAAACGCCGATCTCATCACCGGCCTGCCGGAGGAGGAGCCCGAAGACTTCAAGAACAGTCTCGACACCATCATCGGCCTGGGTCCCGAGAACATAACCGTCCACACTCTCGCGGTCAAGAAGGGCTCCCGCCTCATCGAGGGCGACGCCGAATACAATTACCGCTACGCCGGAGTCGTAAGGGAGATGCTCGCCTACGCGCAGCAGGCCCTCACCGCGGCCGGCTACGAGCCTTACTACCTCTACAGGCAGAAGCACATGGCGGGCAATTTCGAGAACGTGGGCTGGACGAAGCCCGGCTGCGCGAGCCTCTACAACGTGCGCATCATGGAAGAGGACCAGAGCATCGTCGCCATGGGCGCCGGGGCCATGAGCAAGATATATTATCCGGCCGAGAACAGGCTCGAGAGGATACCGAACGTATCGAACTACGAGATATACATCGAACGCATAGAGGAAATGATCCAAAGAAAGAAGGATGGGATCTTATGAGCATAAACATACCTAAGGGAACTAAAGACATACTGCCCGCCGATTCGTACAAGTGGCAGTGGGTGGAGCAGAAGTTCCGCGACATCTGCGCCTCGTTCGGCTTCAGCGAGATAAGGACTCCCGTGTTCGAGCACACCGAGCTCTTCGCCAGGGGCATAGGCGACACCACCGACGTGGTACAAAAGGAGATGTACACCTTTACGATCTCCGACCGGAGCCTGACCTTAAAGCCCGAAGGCACCGCCGGCGTGGTGCGCTCCTTCATCGAGAACAAGCTCTACACCGGCCCCATGCCGGCCAAGTATTACTACATCACGCCGTGCTTCCGCTACGAGAAGATGCAGAAGGGCAGGCAGAGGGAGTTCCATCAGTTCGGCATCGAGATCTTCGGCACCGACAATATGATGGCTGACGCCGAGGTCATCGCCCTGGCCGACACCTTCCTCAAGGCCTGCGGCGTGGAGGCGTCTCTGCGCATCAACAGCATAGGCTGCCCCAACTGCAGAACGAAGTACAGGAAGGCCCTGCAGGATTTCCTCAGGCCCAATCTCGACAAGCTCTGCGATACCTGTCAGGAGCGCTTCGAGAAGAACCCCATGAGGATACTTGACTGCAAGTCGCCCATCTGCCAGAGCTACTGCGCCGGAGCCCCCAGGATGCTCGATTTCCTCTGCGACGACTGCAAAGACGCCTTCGAAGAGGTGAAGAGCGATCTTGACGCCATGGGCATCGCCTACGAGATAGATCCGGGCATCGTGAGAGGCCTCGATTATTATACCAAGACCGCCTTCGAGTTCGTCTCCGACAAGCTCGGGGCCCAGTCCACCGTCTGCGGAGGAGGGCGCTACGATCACCTGGTAGAGGAGATCGGCGGTCCCGCGACTCCCGGCGTTGGCTTCGGTCTGGGCATAGAACGCCTGCTGCTGATGATGGACGCCGGCGGGGTCGAGATACCAAAGCCCTCCGGCTGCGACGTCTTCGTCGCCGCTTTGGGCGCGGCCGCCCAGAAGAGGGCCCTCGCGCTCGTTAAGGAGCTTCGGAAAGAGGGGTACAGGGCCGACATTGATCTGATGGGCCGCGGTCTCAAGGCCCAGATGAAATACGCCGACCGCCTCGAGGCCCGCTGGTGCGTGGTCATAGGTGACAACGAACTGGAGAAGGGCGTCTGCGTCTTAAGGGACATGAGGAGCTCCTCGCAGAGCGAGATCCCCATGGATGCGCTCATGAGCAATTTGAAATAGAGGTCGATATATATGGAAATGGATAAGCTGCTTAAAAGAACACATTACTGCGGAGACCTGAGAGAGGCCAACATAGGCGAGACGGTCACCGTCAACGGCTGGGTCGCCAAGAGCAGGAGCCTGGGACAGGGCCTGGTCTTTACCGACGTCCGCGACCGCAGCGGCATCGTGCAGGTGGTATTCGGAGACGGTTCTCCCGAAGACGTCGTGGCCAAGGCCGCGGCCTTAAGATCCGAGTACTCCATCGGCGTAAAGGGAACGGTGCGCGAGAGGGAATCCAAGAATCCCAAGCTCCCCACCGGAGACATCGAGATAGTGGCCGAGGAGCTCAGCGTCTACTCTGAGTCCGAGACTCCTCCCATCTACATCAGGGACGACGACAACGTCAGCGGTGATCTGAGGCTCAAGTACAGGTACCTCGATCTGAGAAAGCCCGTGATGCAGAACACCCTGGCCGTCAGGAGCAAGATGTATCACGTGATCCGCAACTTCTTCTACGACAACGGCTTCGTCGAGATCGAGACGCCGCTCCTGGCCAAGCCGACCCCGGAGGGCGCGAGAGACTTCCTGGTGCCCAGCAGGGTCAATCCCGGCCGCTTCTACGCCCTGCCGCAGAGCCCCCAGCAGTTCAAGCAGCTGCTGATGATAGCGGGCTTCGACAGGTATATCCAGATCGCCAAGTGCCTGAGAGACGAAGATCTCAGGGCCGACCGCCAGCCTGAGTTCACACAGATCGACATCGAGATGAGCTACGTCGACCAGGAGGACATACTGGCCGTGCAGGAGCAGTTCCTCAAGACCCTCTTCAAGGAGATGAAGGGCATAGACATCGAGCTGCCGCTGCCCAGGCTCTCCTGGGACGAGGCCATGAACCGCTTCGGCTCCGACAAGCCCGATCTTCGCTTCGGCTTCGAGCTGCACGATCTGGCCGAGACCGTGAAGGACTGCGCCTTCGGCGTCTTCACCGACGCTCTCAAGGCCGGCGGCAGGGTCATGGGCATAGACCTGGACGGCTGCTCGCCCAAGTTCAGCAGGAAAGACATCGACAAGATGACCGAGTCGATCAAGGTCTTCGGCGCTAAGGGCATGGTATGGATGAGGGTCGAAAAGGACGAGATCAAGTCCTCTGTCGGCAAGTTCTTCAGCCAGGAGGAGCTGCGGAGGATCGCGGACGTCTTCGGCGCCAGGGAGGACGACCTCATACTCATCGTCTCCGGCGCCAAAGAGACCGTCTGGAGCTCGCTCGGCTTCCTCAGAAGAGATATCGCCGGAAAGCTCGGCCTGCTCGATCCCAACGTCTACAAGCTGCTCTGGGTGGTGGACTTCCCCATGTTCGAGTGGTCCGACGAAGAGAACAGGTACATGGCCATGCACCATCCCTTCACCTCGCCCAAGAAGGAGCACCTGCATTATCTTGAGAGCGGAGAGCTCGACAAGATCTACGCCGACGCCTACGACATCGTCATCAACGGATACGAGGCAGGCGGCGGCTCCATCAGGATACACGACAGCGCCCTGCAGAAGAAGATCTTCGAGGTACTGCAGCTCACAGAAGAGGACATACAGAACCGCTTCGGCTTCTTCATCGACGCCTTCAAGTACGGCGCTCCTCCCCACGGAGGACTGGCCTACGGCCTCGACCGTCTCTGCATGCTGATCTGCGGCACCGACGACATCAGGCAGGTCATAGCCTTCCCCAAAAATCAGAACGCCCAGTGCGTCATGTCGGACGCTCCGACCACGGTGGAGAAGAAGGATCTCGACCTGCTCTCCATCGCGGTCAAAAAGGCAGACGAAGAATGAAGACGGGAGTCTTTGGCGGCAGCTTCGACCCCGTCCATTACGGACATCTGATACTGGCCGAGCAGCTGAGAGAAGAGGCGGGGCTGGACAGGGTCATATTCATCCCGACCTTCATCTCGCCCTTCAAGCTCACGGCAAAGGCGGCGGACGGGGAAGACAGGCTGAGGATGCTCGAGCTCGCCTTTGAAGGGAACCCTTATTTTGAGGTCTCGGACATCGAGCTCAAAAGGGGCGGAGCCTCCTATACCTCCGATACCCTGAGGGCCCTGCAGGCTCTGTATCCCGAAGACAGGCTCTATTTCATCATGGGGACCGACGCCTTCCTGGGGATAGAGGGCTGGCACGAGAGCGAAGAGCTCCTGACGACCTATTCCTTTATCGTCGGCAGGCGCAAGGGCTACAGCGACGAGGAGCTGGACGCTGTCGCGGAGGACCTTAAAGAGCGCTGCGGCTGCGACGTAAGGTGCTTCGATATCCCGGAGCTCGAGATATCCTCGAGCGACTTGAGGCTCAGGCATCAGGCCGGCAGGTCTTTGAAGTACCAGGTCCCGCGGGCCGTCATAGATTATATGGACGAAAAGGGCCTTTACAGCGGGCTCCTGAAGGCGCTTGAGGATTTCGCCGCGGAGCGTCAGAGCGAAAAGAGGCTCAGGCACACGCGCGGGGTCGTGGAATGCGCGAGGGACTTCGCCCTGAGATACGGGGCGGATCCCTTCAAAGCCATGGTCTGCGCCTGGTTCCACGATAATTTCAAGGACGCGGGCGCTCTTGAGCACGGCTGCGCCGCCGCCGAGGAGATAAAGAAGCGCTTCGGCATCTCCGATCCCGATATACTCAACGCATTAAGGTATCATACGACGGGAAGACCGGATATGAGCCTTCTCGAGAAGGTCATCAAGCTGGCCGACTACCTGGAGCCTTCCCGCAGCTACCCCGGGGTCGAGGAGCTCAGGGCGGCCCTCTCGGACGACATAGACGAGGCGCTGCTCGCCATACTCGAGCATACGAAGGAATACGTGCTTGCCAAAGGGCAGACCTACGACGAGCTCTCGCAGCAGGCGATAGATCATTATAGACAAAAGGCCGCGAAGAAGGCCTGAGGCCCGATGCAGCCGGCCGCTGCGCCGGCAGGAGGAAAAAATGAACAACAAAGAGACAGCGGTGCGCATCGCCCTGATACTCGACGAGAAGAAGGCCGAGGACATAGACGTCATCGACATCGCCGAGAAATCGGGCTTCGCTGACTATCTCATCATCTCCACGGCCAGGAACGTCAGGCAGCTGGGCTCCCTTGCCGGCGAGCTTGAGGACAAGCTGGCGGAGGAGGGCGTACTGGTCCACCACGTGGAGGGAAAGAACGGTTCCGGCTGGATACTGATGGATTACGGCGATATCATCGTCAACATCCTCACCGCCGAACAGAGAGAGCACTACCAGATCGAGAGGGTCTGGAACGACTGCGTGCGTCTGGACATAGACTTCCCGGAAAAAGGATAGGGGGCGCCTTTCTCATGAGACATGAGGCCCTCATCGGCAGCGTCGATGAGATATTGAAAGAGACAGGGCTGGGAGGGATAAAAGACTTCCCCAAGCTCTACACCGCCTCGACCGCCGAAGACAGGAGGCTCGAGGCGGCGCTTATGATGTATTCGCAAAGGCCGGACGAAACGGCAGAGGAGCGGCTGGCGGAAGAGCTGGCCTCCTACATCGAACTGGACGACATCAACCTGGGGCTCGCGGCCAGAGCCGCCGAAGCCCTGATGAAAGATACAGAATGATCTTGACAGATCAGGAAAGGATACATGACTGATAAGAAAAAGAACAAAGTAAGGATCATCCCCCTGGGGGGACTTCAGGAGATAGGAAAGAACCTGACCGTCCTCGAGGATGAGGATGACATCATAATAATAGACTGCGGCATGGCCTTCCCCGACTCGGACATGCTGGGAGTGGACATAGTCATCCCGGACTTCACATATCTGAGGGAGAGGGCGGACAAGATAAGAGGCCTTCTGGTCACTCACGCCCACGAGGATCATATCGGCGCCATCCCTTATCTGCTGCAGGAATTCGATATCCCCGTCTACGCCAGCAGGCTCACCATCGCCTTCATAGAGAACAAGCTCAAAGAGCACGGCATAAAGGGCAGGCTCAGGGAGATCAGCGCGGGAGACTACGTGAGGCTGGGGAGCTTCGTGGCCGAGGTGCTGCATACGACCCACTCCGTGGCCGACGCGCTGGCCTTTTGCATCGATACCCCGGCGGGAAGGATATTCCACACCGGCGATTTCAAGATCGACCTCACGCCCATAGACGGCGAGATCGTTGATTTCTCAAGGCTGTCCCAGATCGGGGACGAGGGAGTGCTGCTGCTGATGGCGGACAGCACCAACGCGGGCAAGAAGGGACATTCGCTCTCCGAGAGCTCGGTCGGCGTCTCTTTGGGCAACATATTCAAGGAGACCTCGGGCCGCATCATCATCGCCAGCTTCTCCTCCAACGTGCACCGGGTGCAGAAGATCATGGATCTGGCGGCGGAGCACGGCAGAAAGATCGCGGTCTGCGGGCGCAGCATGGAGAACATGGTCCGGATCGCCAGCGAGCTCGGCTACATGACAATACCGGCCGATTCGCTCATAGATATCAAGTATATCAAGCAGTTCAACGACGACGAGGTGCTCATCATAACCACGGGCAGCCAGGGAGAGACCATGAGCGCTCTGGCGAGGATGGCGCAGGGCGAGCACAAGCAGGTCCGCATCAAGGCCTCCGACACGGTGGTGCTCTCGTCATCGCCGGTGCCGGGCAACGAGAAGACCGTCGCCGGCATAGTCAACGCCCTGATGGAGAAGGGCGCCAGGGTCATCTATAACGAGATCGCCGACGTCCACGCTTCGGGCCACGCCAACCAGGAGGAGCTCAAGCTCATGCAGGCGCTCCTCAGGCCCCGCTTCTTCATGCCGGTCCACGGCGAGGAGAGGCATCTGCATTATCACGCGGAGCTCGCCACGCAGATGGGCGTTCCGGAAGAGAACATCATCATCGGACGCAACGGCCATGTGGTCGAGGCTTCGCCCGACCGTGTGCGCGGGACGGGCGAGACCGTGACCTGCGAAGGCATCATGGTGGACGGCCTGGGCATAGGCGACGTGGGCAGCGTGGTCCTCTCGGAGAGGAAGAATCTCTCCGTGGCGGGACTGGTCGTGGCCACGGTGGTCTACGACAGGGCTATGGGCGAGATACTGGCGGGCCCCGAGCTGCACACGAGAGGTTTCATCTACGTGCAGGAGTACGGCACCATACTTCAGGAGGCGACTGACGCGGTCACGAAGGCTCTGATGAACGCTTCCGATGAGCAGTACCGCGACGTCGAGGCCCTGAGGAAGATCATGAGGGACGTGCTCCGCAACTATTTCTACGACAAGCTGAACAGGAATCCGGTCATTCTGCCGGTGGTAATGGAGATATAGGAGGTCAAGATGCAGAACGTATATGATATCGCGCATGATCTGGCGCGGTCGCTGAAGGAGACGGATCAGTACAAGGACTTCGTCTCGTACAAGAAGCAGGTCGACGCCAACGAGCAGCTGAAGAAGATGATAGACGACTTCCAGGCCAAGAGCATGGAGATCCAGGCCAAGATGATGGCGGGAGAGCAGGACGCCGAGCTGGCGGGCCAGCTGCAGTCTCTCTACGGCATCGTGATGTCAGATCCTCTCGCGTCCTCTTATCTGCAGTCGCAGATGACGCTCTCGCAGATCGTGGGAGACATCTACCAGATCATCGGGGAGGCCCTGAATGTCTGATGTCTATAAGAAGAGGATAGAGGCCGTAAGGCAGGCCTTCGACAAGCTGGAGATAGACGCTCTCCTGCTCACCGGCATATATAACATCAGTTATATAACAGGAACGAGGGGCGACGATCTCAATATACTGATCACCAAAGACCGCGCTTTCGTCATCACCGACTTCCGCTACAGGGAGATGGCGCAGGCCCTCACCTGGCTGGAGTACTTCGAGACCAACGCCAAAAAGCCCTTCACCGAGCTCCTCAAAGAAGTTCCTTTCACCACCCTGGGAGTAGAGAAGGACAACATCACCCTGGGACGCTTCCTCGCCGCAAAAGACGCTCTTCCGGACAGGAAGCTCGTCGCCGTCAGCGGCATAGTGGAAGCCCTGAGGACCGTCAAGGATGAGGACGAGCAGCGGAGGATCGCCGCCGCCGAAAGGCTGGGGGACGAGGCCTTCTCTCACATGCTGGGCTTCATAAAGGGCGGGCTCACCGAGGCCGAGGTCGCGGCGGAGCTCGAGCATTACCTGAGATCCCACGGCGCCTCGGGGCTCTCGTTCAGCACCATCGCGGTATCAGGTCCCAACAGCTCCTATCCGCACGGAGTGCCGGGCCTCAGGAAGCTTCAGAACGGTGATTTTCTCACTCTCGACTTCGGCTGTGTCCTGAACGGCTACTGCTCGGATATGACCAGGACGGTCGCCATCGGCCAGCCCTCAGACGAGATGAGGAAGGTCTACGACACCGTCCTCAGGGCCCAGCTCAACGCCTGCGAAAAGATCCGCGCCGGTCTCACCGGCATACAGTGCGACGCCTTCGCCAGAGACGTCATCGAGGAAGCCGGCTACGGCCCGTACTTCGGCCACAGCCTCGGCCACGGCCTGGGCCTGCAGGTCCACGAGGAGCCCCGCTTCTCGACGGTCTGGGACAAGGTGATCCCCGAGGACAGCGTGGTCTCGATAGAGCCCGGCGTCTATCTTCCCGGCAGATTCGGAGTAAGAATTGAGGACTTGGCAATAATCAAGGCGGATGGTATAATAAATCTTGCGTGTTCGCCGAAAGGGCTTATAATGCTTTAGTGTGGCGCATCGCAAGCGCCTGAAAACGAACGCGAAAGGACGACGCGGCAGCCCGAAGGGGGTCCCGTCCGCAGCAAAGATCAAATCATCTACGGAGGATAAATATGGTATACGCAAGTGATTTCAGAAACGGCAAGACCTTCATCATGAACGGCGATCCCTGTGTCGTCGTGGAGTTCCAGCACGTAAAGCCCGGCAAGGGCGCCGCTTTCGTGCGCACCAAGTACAGGAACATCCTGACCGGAGCCACCAGAGAAGAGGCCTTCAGCCCCAACGACAAGTTCGAGGACGCCATCATCGAGACCAAGAAGATGCAGTATCTCTACAGTGACGGAGAACTGTATTATTTCATGGATCCCGAGAACTACGACCAGATCCCCCTGGCCGCCGAGCAGGTCGAGGACGCCATCAAGTGGATGCGCGAGAACGACATGGCCACCGTCAGGTTCTTCCAGGGCAACGCCTTCTCCGTCGCCGCTGAGGATTTCGTGGATCTTGAGGTCGTCGACTGCGAGCCGGGCGTCAAGGGCAACACCGCCACCAACGTGACCAAGGCCGCCACCGTCGAGACCGGCGCCGTCGTACAGGTACCCATCTTCATCGAGGCCGGAGAGAAGATCCGCATCGATACCCGCGAGGGCGGAAAGTACATCGGCAGGGCATAAGCCGTGAGCAGAAAGAAAAAAAACAGAGACGAAGATCAGGTCGACCGCGGAAGGAGCATAGGCGGCATAATCGCCCTTGTCATCTTCCTCGCGGTCGTGATAGGGATCGGTTCCCTTATAATGAAGGGGATCAACAAGGTCAACTATTACAAGAACTTCAACGAGGCATACAAGCCGGGCGACGATACCCAGATCGAGTTCACGATCAAGAGGGGAGAGTCTTACAACAGCTTCGCCGAGAGGCTGATGGTCGAGGGCGTCATCGAGGATAAGGACATCTTCATCATGAAGACCAAGCTCCTCGGCCTGGGACCCAGCTATCAGGCGGGCGATTTCGTGCTGTCTCCCTCCATGACCATGGAGGAGATAATGGCCCAGCTGCAGGACGCCCACAGGGAGACCGTGCGCTTCACCATCCCCGAGGGCTACACCATAGTGCAGACGGCGGAAAAGCTCGCGGCCGACGGCTTCATCTCCAGCCCCGAGAGCTTCTACGACGCTCTGGAGAACTACAACAGCGACTTCCACTGGTTCCTGCTCGATCTTGAGGAACAGTATCAGGATCCGCAGAAAAAGATCTCGGCCGTCGTCAATAAATACGAGGGCTTCCTCTTCCCGGACACCTATGAGATCTATAAGGGCAGCGGCCCCAAGATCATCATCGGCAAGTTCTTCGACCGTTTCGAGCAGATCTTCACGGACGAGATGAAGGACGCCATGGACGAGAGGGGCCTGACTGTCCAGGAGGTCGTGACCATCGCCAGCCTGATCGAACGCGAGTGCAGGGACGACGCGGAAAGGCCTCTGGTCGCCAGCGTCATCTACAACCGCCTCGAGCAGGACATGAACCTTGAGCTCGACTGCGCGATACAGTACATCCTGGGCGATCCCAAGGTTGGGCTCACGTATTCGGATCTGGAGATCGAAAGTCCCTACAACGTCTACCAGAACAAGGGGCTCCCTCCCGGGCCCATAGCCAGCCCCGGCCTTGCCAGCATAAAGGCGGCTCTCTTCCCGGAGGATACGAAGTACCTCTACTACGTGCTCAAATCGCAGAGCGCGGTGACTCACAATTTCGCGGAGACTTATAAAGAGTTCCTCAAGTACAAGGATCAGTATAAGGCGACTCCGTAACTGCAGCTTGACAGATCGATATGGTTCAAAGCGTCCCCCGGGGGGCGGCTCCGCGGCCGTCCTTCGGGCAGGAGATAAAAGGGCTGTTCGGTTTGAACAGTCCTTTGTTTTTTGGTATAATACATAGTGGGTGTATGTGAGGTCAGCTGACTGACACAGCGGCTTTCTGCAGGCGCCTCATCGCGCGGATCTTAAAAGCCTCGTAGCAGCATGTTCTTCGCCGTCATACGCATGCCTTCAGGGACACGCTCCCGCTCAGCGCGGGTGCCCCGAGCGGACACTAAGCTCTGTCTTCGCCTGCGGCTCGCCAATCACTAAGTGCCGCGACCCGCGATGGTCCCTTCAGGCAGCGTATGCCGGCTCGGACAATAGGAGCTCAAGCAGATCGTAAAAAGAGCCGGATCGGCCTTTGAGCGATCTTAATCCGCAGAACGGTCATTGCCGCAGATAAAGGTTGCTTGTTTCAATGGGACAGGCGATCACCAACATTTTGACGAAATTTCATCGAGATAGTTGGTAATTGATCGTCGGCGTTGCAGAGATAAAGCCTGGCAGCCGGAATGATATAATAAAACATCAGCATAAGCATCGATCTTCTGCGAATACAGTCAGTCTGACCGGCGTGTGGGTGTGTCTAAGAGGCTATGACTTCCGACTCACCCGATAATTACCAACACAACGAACTTAAAATAGTCATTTTGTTGGCATTACGATGTCCCGGAGACTGACCGCGATCTGTGACCAGTCCGTACTGTGCTGATCGGACATCACTGATTACGCAGTTAGCGGCAGGCGCATGGACAAGTCCTATGTGCGGGTGATGTCACTCGTTTCTTCGCATGGCTCCGAAGAGCGCATGTCGGAGGGGCGTCTGTAAGCAAGGTATCTGCGAGCGAAGCGAGGGTAAGGCGGGACGGTCCGCCTTAGCCGCGTCCTGTTCGAGACGGGTGCCGGCTGTAGGCACCCGGCGAGGCACGGGGCGTGCCCGAGCAAGTGAAGAAGAGACCGTATGCTTACAAGCCCCGCAGACCCGCGCGATGAGGTGTCTGCGAAAAAACGCGGTCGGGAGAATATGGCATGCAGACGCATGTCCTTATCGCGACGGACCGGCGGCAGGATCTGCCGGCTGTGATCGTCAGAAAAAATAGGGGGTCCGGATTTGGCTGAGAAAAAGAGAAAAGACATATCCGACCAGATAATCGCGCTGGCGGCCATGAAGGCGGTGCTCTCCACCGAGGGGGTATCCGAGATGGTCGATACCGGTGATACCATGAGCTTCAGCAAGCTCCTGGGGCTGGAGAGCGGCCTGCTGAAGGGCATAAAGATACAAAAAGCGGGCGAGGGGCTGGAGGTGGACGTGGCCCTGAACGTGAAGTTCGGCACTCCCATCCCCCAGACCGCGTGGAACATACAGGAGAACGTCAGGAACAGGATAGAAGCCTTCGCGGACACACCGGTAGTGAAGGTCGACGTGCACATAGCCGGTGTGACCAGGTGATCGGAGAAAAAATGCGCAGGACAGTTGCCAGAGAGAAGCTCATGCTGCTGATATTCCAGATGGAGGCCCAGCAGGACCGCTCTGAGGAGGCCATCGGGACCTTCAAGAGCTTTTACATGGAGGATCAGGACCAGGTCGAATATTTCGACGCCGTGCTCAAAAGATACCTCGAGAACTCAAAGGAGATCGACGAGATCATAGAGAACGGGTCCAGCGGCTGGCATCTCGGCCGCATGGCCAGGGTGGACCTCGCGGTCTTAAGGCTGGCCGTGACCGAGATCTGCTTCATGGAGGGCGAGAAGGAGAGCCTCAGGGCTCCCGCCGGCGCCGCCATCAACGAGGCCGTGAACCTCGCCAAGAAGTTCGGCTCCGAGGACTCCGGAAAGTTCGTCAACGGCGTGCTGGGCAAGATCGCAAGGAGCAGATGATGCCCCTGTATCTTGGCCTTGACAGCAGCAATTATACCAGCTCCTGCGCCCTCGTCGACGCTGAGCAGAACATCGTCTGCGACAGCAGGAGGCTGCTCAGGGTGAAGGAGGGGGAGAAGGGCCTCCGCCAGTCGGACGCCCTCTTCCAGCATTGGGAGAACCTGCCCGAACTGCTGGCTCCGCTGCTCAAAGAACACAGAGAAGAGATCGCCGGGGTCTGCGCCTCGGTGAAGCCCAGGCCCGCCGAGGGCTCCTACATGCCCGTGTTCAGGGCGGGGAGCGCCCTGGGCGGGATCATCGCGGCTTCCCTGGGCGTCCCGTTTA
Source organism: Bacillota bacterium (assembly GCA_016281165.1). Taxonomy (GTDB): domain Bacteria; phylum Bacillota; class Clostridia; order Peptostreptococcales; family Anaerovoracaceae; genus RGIG2707. The sequence goes on from JAEEIC010000040.1 coordinate 12,560, forward strand.
TCGAGACCAGCCATCAGGAGGGCCATATCGCCGCGGCGGCGAGGAAGAGCGCGGTCGATACCGCGAAGCCTTTGCTCTGCGCTCATCTTTCGGGCGGCACCCTTGAGCTCGTCAGCTCCGCGGACGGAAATATAAAGGTCGAAGCCGCGACCGCGGACATCTCCTACGGCCAGCTCCTGGACAGAGCGGGCGTCGAGCTGGGCTTTCCCTTCCCGGCCGGGAAGTATATAGACGAGGCCGCCATGCGCTTTGCGCCTCAAAGGCGCGAGAATCCCTTCTGCCGCATCTTCATGGGCGAGGCGGGTCTCAACCTTTCGGGACTGGAAACGCAGCTCAAAACGAAGATGAAGGGCTTTGAGCTCGACGAGCTCGCCTACTGGCTCATGGACCGCGTGAGCGAGAGCTTCGTAAGGCTCACGGACCGCACAATAAAGCGCACCGGCATTGAGCAGGTCCTCGTGACCGGGGGAGTCGCCTCCAGCGCCTTCCTGAGAAGATACTGTAAAGACAAGGGCAGGGACTGGGTCTTCGGCGAGAGGGCCCTCTGCTCGGACAACGCCGTGGGCTGCGCCCTCATAGGCGCCAGAGCCCTTGGGGAATGATATGAGACCGGTAAGCGTATCGCAGCTCAACAGCTACATAAAGAGGACCCTGGCTTCGGACCCCATACTCTCGGCCGTGACCGTGAGGGGAGAGATCTCGAAGCTGACCTTTCACAGCAGCGGTCACGTATACTTCACGCTCAAGGACGAGAACAGCAGGCTGAACTGCTTCCTCGCCTCCGACCGGGTGAGCGGCCTCAGGTTCGAGCTCGACGAGGGCATGGAGATACTTGCCGAGGGCAGCGTCTCGGTCTACGAGAGGGGCGGTTATTACTCCCTTAACATACGCTCGATCGAAGCCGCGGGGGAAGGAGCTCTGGCTGCCGCCTTTGAGAAGCTCAAGGCGAAGCTGGCCGCGGAGGGACTGTTCGACGAGGCTCTCAAGAGGCCTCTGCCGGCGTTTCCCCGCCGCATAGGCGTCGTGACTTCGCCCACCGGAGCCGCCGTGCACGACATAGTGAGCACCGTGAAGCGCAGGGATCCGCTGGTCGACGTGCTGATCTGGCCCTGCCTGGTGCAGGGAGCGGGCGCCGCCGCCTCGGTCTGCGAGGGCATCAAGGGCATGAACAGGCTCTTCCCCGATCTCGACCTTCTCATAGTGGGAAGGGGCGGGGGCTCGAAGGAGGATCTTTGGACCTTCAACGAGGAGAGCGTCGCCAGAGCCGTGAGAGCGTCGAAGATACCGGTCATCTCGGCCGTGGGCCATGAGGTCGACCTGAGCATCTGCGATCTCGCCGCCGACGTCAGGGGCGCGACTCCCACCGCCGCGGCGGAGCTGGCCGTCCCGCACATAGACACGTTCAGGGACGGGCTGCGCATGGCCTCGCCCGAGAAGCTGGGCGCGCTGCTGAGGGCCTCGGTGAGCTCCTACGAGGCGAGGATGGTCTCCGCCATGAGGCTGGCCGGAAGGAGCCTGCAGGCCCTGGCCCAGGACAGGGAGCACCGCATGGAGAGGAGCCTCGAAGCCTCCAGGAGCGCGGCCGCGGAGCTGCTCTCGCGGAAGACCCTCGATCTTAAGCTCATGAAGTCCGAGCTGGACGCTTCAGACCCGCTCGGCATACTCAAAAGAGGATACGCCGCCGTGAAAGACGAGAACGGCAGATGGATAGGAAGCGCCAGGGCCGCCCGCGAGGGAGAGAGGATCAGGGTCCTGCTCTCGGACGGCAGCCTCGACTGCCTCGTGGAAGGGAGGGAATATCATGAATGAGGAGAAGATCCCCGAGGGGATGAGCTTCGAGGAGGCCTTCAAGGCCCTTGAGGAAGCGGCGGAAAAGCTGCGCAGCGGCAAGCTCGGGCTCGAAGAATCCATACAAGTTTACGATAACAGTATTATGTATTATAAGATCTGTGAGAAGATCCTCAGCGAAGCAAAGCAGAAGATTATGATATTCGATCCCCTGACCGAGAAGACCGAGGAGTTTTAACAGAGGAGAGCGGAGATGAAAAGCGCTGAATTTGACAGACTGAAAAAGATGGTCGATCACCACATCCTTGACTACCTTCCCGAGATCGATCCCAAGAGCAAGACCCTGCGCGACGCCATGAGCTACAGCCTCACCGCCGGCGGCAAGCGCCTGCGTCCCGTGCTCTTCCTCTACGCGATGGAGTTCTGCGGAGCGCAGAGCGTCGAGAGCGGGCTCCCGTTCGCCTGCGCCATCGAATACATCCAGACCTATTCGCTCATACACGACGATCTGCCCGCCATGGACGACGACGATCTGAGGCGCGGCCGCCCGACGAATCACAAGGTCTTCGGCGAAGCGATGGCGATACTGGCCGGCGACGGCCTCCTGTCCTCGGCGTATGAGGTCATGACCAAGAACATGCTCCATTACCTCGACAACGAGGAGGAGCTCAAGAGAAGGGTGAGGGCAGCCTACGCCGTCAGCAAGGGGACAGGCGTGAGAGGCATGGTGGCGGGCCAGGTGGCCGACGTCGAGAACGAGGACAAGCTCTGCTCCGCCGAGATGCTCGACTACATACACGACAACAAGACCGCGGCCTTTATAAGGGCCTGCGTGCTGGCCGGAGGCTATTTCGCCGGAGGCGGCAGGGAACGCATGGAAGCCCTGCGCAGCTACGGGAACGACCTGGGCCTCGCCTTCCAGATCATGGACGACGTGCAGGACGTGATCGGCGACGCCGCCAAGATGGGCAAATCGACCGGAAAAGACGCCCGCGACAACAAGAACACCTATCCTTCGATCTACGGGCTCGAAGCCTCGAAGGAAAAGTGCCTGCAGCTCATAAAAAGGGCCAGAGATATCATGGCCCGTTACTACGATGAGGCGGAAGTGTTCAACGATATCCTCGACTATGTCGAAGAAAGCTTAGGATGATGAACGATATTCCCGAAGATATCACTTTATACGAAAAGATAAAGACCTGCGGCATGAGCGAGCTCGAGCTGCTGGCGGAAGAGCTCAGGGACGAGCTCATAGACGACGTGGCGAAGACCGGCGGCCATCTGGCCTCCAACCTCGGCACCGTCGAGCTCACCGTAGCCCTGCACCGCGTTTTTGACAGCCCGAAAGACAAGATAATCTGGGACGTGGGCCATCAGGCCTATATCCACAAGATGATCACCGGCAGAAGGGAGCAGATGGGCAGCCTGAGGCAGCTGGGAGGCTTGAGCGGCTTTCCCAAGCGCAGGGAGTCGGAGCACGACGCCTACGACAGCGGCCACAGCGGCACCTCCATCTCGGCGGCCCTGGGCTACGCCGCGGCCAGAGACATCAAGGGCGAAGACAACGAGGTCATCGCGGTGATCGGAGACGGCGCCATGACGGGAGGAGTCGCTTTCGAGGCCCTCAACGCGGCCGGCAGCTCGCACACCTCCCTCATAGTCGTGCTCAACGACAACGCGATGTCGATCTCGCCCAACGTGGGCGGACTGGCCAGGCACCTTCAGCGAGTGAGGAGGGCGGGCGGCTACCTCAAGTTCAAGAGCGGGGTCAAGAAGGCACTGAAGGAATCGCCGAAGTTCCTGAAGAAGCTGAGCTCGGCCAGAGACGCTCTCAAATACGCCCTGCTTCCCGGCGCGGTCTTCGAGGAGCTCGGCTTCAAGTATTTCGGCCCCGTGGACGGCCACGATCTGGAGGCGCTGTGCGCCATCTTCGAGTCTGTCAAAAAGCTCGACAGGCCCGTGCTCATCCACTGCATCACCAAAAAAGGCAAGGGCTTCGCCCCGGCGGAAGCCAATCCCGAGAAATATCACGGCGTGGGGCCCTTCGACCCTAAGACCGCCGACGACGTGACCGTCAGAGACCCCCAGACCTGGTCCGAGGTCTTCGGAAAGCTGATACTCGAAAGAGCCTTCGCCGACAAGAGGATATGCGCCGTCACGCCCTCCATGATAGAAGGAACGGGCCTTTCCTCCATGAAGCAGCAGCTGCCGGACAGAGTGTTCGACGCCGGCATCGCCGAGCAGCACGCGGTCTCGTTCGCGGCAGGACTGGCCCTTTCGGGCCTCAGGCCCGTGGTCGCGGTCTATTCGACCTTCCTGCAGCGGGCCTACGATCAGGTCCTGACCGAGGTCTGCCTGCAGAAGCTTCCCGTCGTCTTCGCCGTCGACAGGGCGGGGGTCGTGGGAGCCGACGGAGAGACCCATCAGGGCATATACGATATAGGCTTCCTCTCGGGGATGCCCAACATGACCATACTCTCGCCCAGGGACGATCAGGAGCTGGCGAGCATGCTCGATTACGCTCTCGCCCTCGACGGGCCCTGCGCCATCAGATATCCCCGGGGAAGGGCGCCCAGGGGCGTCAGGAACGAGAACTCCAAGTCCTACGTGCCCGCTCCCCAGTGCTTCAGGGACGGCATGGACGTGGTCTTCTTGAGCGACGGCGGCAGCCTTCCCCAGGTCCTCGACGCCGCCTCCCTGCTCGAGAGCAGGCGCGTCTCCTGCGCGGTCTGGGATCTCAAGCAGCTCAAGCCCCTGCCGGAGCACTTCCTCTCGTACTGCTTCAGCCACTGGCACGCGGTTGTCACGGTGGAGGACGGCAGCGTCGCCAACGGCGTCGGCGCCAGGATCGCGGCGAGGCAGAAGGACTGCAGAGTGCTGAACATAGGCTGGCCGGACGCCTTCATAGAGCAGGGCAGCGTGTCCCAGCTGCGCAAGATATACGGCCTGGACGCCGCGGGCATCGCCCTCAAAACGGTGAGGTTCCTTGAAGACAAGGCTTGATGTGCTCTTAACCGAACAGGGTTATTTCCCCACGAGGGAGAAAGCCAGGGCCGCCATAATGGCGGGACTGGTCTTCGTCGACGGACAGATCTCCGACAAGCCGGGCACCGGCATCAAGGAAGGCG
>JAEEIC010000284.1 GCA_016281165.1 Bacillota bacterium
ACCCTGCTCGTGGTCTACACCTGCGGCGTCTTCCCCGAGATGGACGGCAAGACCCTGGCCGAGATCAGCGAGGCCTGGGGCATGTCTCCCGCCGACGCCATCGTGAAGCTCGCCTATGAGACTAAGACCAACGCCGACTGCATATCCTTCGGCATGAGCGAGGAGGACGTCCTCTACATGCTGGGCCAGAACGAGTTCTCCATCGGCTCCGACGGATCGTGCTATCCCTTAGATCCGGCCCTCAACAATGGCAGGCCGCACCCGCGGAATTTCGGCACCTTCCCCAGGTTCTTAAGGCTCAACAGAGAGCATGGCTTCTGCAGCCCCGAGCAGGCCATCAGAAGGATCACGGGACAGTCCGCCGACTACATCGGCGTCAAAGACAGAGGTTACATCAGGACGGGACTGGTCGCTGACATAACCGTTCTCGACATGGACAAGGTCACCGATAAGGCGACCTACGCCGTCCCCTTCCAAAAGCCCGAAGGCATAGCCCACGTGCTGATGGACGGGAAGTTCGCCATAAAGAACGGCGTCCAGACCGAAGAAAGGCTCGGCAGGATACTGCTGAGGAAATAACAGAGCGCTCGCTCCGGTCCCCGGGACCGGACCTGCCATATAACGAAAGTCCTGCCGCGCACGGAACACGGCAGGACTTTTGTATTCTGAAGTACCCTGTGGCCTTAGGGCAAAGATGCGCGAAAAGGCCCGCGCCGGACCTACAGCCTCATCTCCTTTGGGAAGGCTTCTTTTCTCATCAGGCCCCACATCTTGTCGATGTAGGCGAGAGTGTAGAAATTCTCGTAGTAATGGTAGTAGAAAGCGCCCTTGAGGGTCATGTGGTATATGCCGTCCCTGAGCTCGGCGAAGCCCAGCAGGCGCGCGAGCCAAAGCTCAAAACCGTACATCTTTTCAAGAGGCCGGCCGAAGAAGCGCTCGAAGGCCTTAGGATCGACCTTCGTGCTGTAGGCGGTCCAGAAGAGGTAATAGACCATGCGCTGCCTGAGCGTAAAGTTTATGGTCAGAGAGGTGGGGAGCTTTCCTTCGTCTATCCTGCGGCAGTAGGCGTCTACGGAGAAGGTGTTGATCTTGAAGCTTTCCCTCAGGAGGGTCGCCGCGGAGCAGCCGAAGCCCAGAAAATCATCGCGGGTCATGGAAGAATAACGGGCGTCGGGGTCGCTCGAGAAGGTCCAGATCGAGTCCCTGGCGTATCCCTGTTCCTGGCACCAGAGGGTCACGCGGTCGAGCAGGGCCTGCTTTTCCTTCTTCGGCATGGCCCTGACCCTGCTGGGCGTGAAGGTGAAATCGATGAAGGGATAGATCGCGACGTGATTGGCGCCGGCGGCGAAGGCTGTTTCGATGTCGGACTTAAGGTCTTCAAAAGTCTGGCCGGGCAGGGCGAAGATGAAGTCCATGGAGACAGTCTCGAAGGGGACTTCGGCAAGAGCCTGCGCGAGGGCCCGCCGGTCCGCGCCTTTCCTGCCCAGTATGCTCTGATATTTCGGCAGGAAGGACTGTATGCCTATGCTTATCTTCGTGACCCCGGCCTCCCTGAGCTTTCGCAGTATACCGGGCTTCACGTCGTCCGGGTGCAGCTCTATGCCTATGCCCTCGGTGATCTCGAAGTGTTCTTTGAGAGCTTCGGTGATCTCTTTCAGGCGGTCCGCCGCCATGGCCGGGCTGCCGCCGCCGAAATAGAGGCTGGTCACGGTCTTTTTGCCCGGATACTGCCCGCCGACCATATGTATCTCGCGCAGCAGGGCGTCGATATAGCGGCCGCAGGTCTTTTCGTCGTAGACCTGCTTGCAGTAGGGACAGAAATCGCAGATCGAGCGGCAGAAGGGTATATGCACATAAAGACCCAGCCCCCCGCAGTCCGCGAAGGGCAGGCTCTCTTCATGCTCGTCCGTGAATATGAAGGGCTTTACGGAGCGGGTGAGCCACATCCTCGTAAGGCTCGTGATCATGCTCATGTCCGCCGCTCCTAAACGTATCTGAGGTAGGTCCTCAGCATCTCGAAGATGATCTTTATATTTCCCCTGAAGAGCAGAGTGTATTCAGCGACGAAGAAGTAGCCGCACTCACCGCAGAGCCCGGGCACGTCTATACAGCGCCCGCAGACCGAGAGCTTTCCGTCTTCGATGACCACGCACTGATGGCAGGGGGTGGGAAAGCTGTTCTCGATGAGATAGGGGAAGGCGCTCCTGAGATTGAATACCGGCACGCCTTCTTTCATCATCTGTGCTATGATCCGGCAGCATTCTCTTTTCTCGTCTTTGGAGAGGGCCAGCTCCCTGGTGTCGGGGTAGGGGGTGTGGAAGTTGAAGGAGACGGCCCGCACGTTCTTCGTGTCTCTCGCCGCGAGGCAGACCTCCTTCACCGCGTCCTTATTGATCTGGTTGATGGCCATGTAGAAGCAGATGTTGTCCGCGGTGGCGTTCGCGATGTTCTCCATTATGAGATCGTAGGTTTCGCCGCGCACCGCGTTATGGCGCTCCCTGTCGCCGTCCAGGCTCAGCAGTATCAGGTCCGCCTCGGGAAGGTCGATGGGGAAGGTGCCGTTGGTGACCACGTTGACGATGAGGAAGCCCATCTCCTTTGCTTCGGCCACGAGGTCTCTCAAGGTCTTCTCCCCGTCGCGCCAGAGGAAGGTCTCGCCCCCGCAGAAAAAGAG
>JAEEIC010000003.1 GCA_016281165.1 Bacillota bacterium
GCAGTCGATAAGTTATAAAACAAAGAGGAAGCTTAATGGACATCTACAAGATAAACGATATCGCCGAACTGATCGAAGGCAATTCCTATGTGGGAAGGGGCATCGTCAGCGGCCTCACTCCGGACGGGACCAGGGCCGTCTCCGCCTATTTCATCATGGGCAGGAGCGCCAACTCCCGCAACCGCGTCTTCGTGAAGAAGGGGGACGAGCTCTTCACCGAGCCCTTCGACGCTTCTAAAGTCGAGGATCCCAGCCTCATCATCTACGCCGCCGTGAGGATGCGCGGAAACAAGCTCATCGTGACCAACGGCGACCAGACCGACACCATCTATGAAGGCCTTGAGGCGGGAAAGGACATGACCGAAGCGCTCAAAGCGAGGCAGTTCGAGCCCGACGCTCCCAATCTGACTCCGAGGATAAGCTCCGTCCTGAGCTTTGAGGACGGGGGACTCTCCTACGAGATGAGCATCTTAAAGAGCATAGACGCCGAAGGCAGCGGCTGCGCCAGATACACCTTCAGTTATCCCGCCAAAGCGGGGCTCGGCCACTTCATCCACACCTACGTCTGCGACGGCAGCCCCATACCGACCTTCCAGGGAGAGCCCGAGAGGGTCCATACCGACGACTGCATAGACTGCTTCACGAAGTGCCTTTGGAGAGCTCTCGACGAGAACAATAAGATATCGCTCTACGTGAGATACACCGATCTTAAGAGCGGCGCTTACGAAGACAGGATCATAAACAAGAACCTCTAAGACAGGGAGAGAGAAGGAAAATGAAGGAATTCGAACTCAAATACGGCTGCAATCCCAATCAGAAGCCCGCGAAGATCTACATGGACGACGGCAGCGAGCTCCCCGTGGAGGTCCTGAGCGGCCGCCCCGGCTACATCAACTTTCTCGACGCTCTCAACTCCTGGCAGCTGGTAAAGGAACTGAAGGAGGCTCTGGGCCTTCCGGCCGCGGCGTCCTTTAAGCACGTGAGCCCGACCTCGGGCGCCGTGGGGACTATCCTGCCCGAAAAGCTCAAGAAGGCCTGCTTCGTGAGCGACGTCAAGGGGCTCGACGATTCTTTGCTGGCCTGCGCCTACGCGAGAGCCAGAGGCACCGACAGGCTCTGCTCCTTCGGCGACTGGGTAGCGCTCTCCGACGTCTGCGACGTCACCACCGCCAAGCTCATCAAGCGCGAGGTCTCGGACGGCGTCATCGCCCCGGGTTATGAGCCCGAAGCCCTCGAGATCCTTAAGGCCAAGAGGAACGGTTCCTACAACGTGGTCAGGATCGACCCGGATTACGTGCCCGCCGTACAGGAGCATAAGCAGGTCTTCGGCGTCACCTTCGAGCAGGGCAGGAACAATTTCAAGATCAACGAGGAGCTCCTCGCGAACCTGGTCAGCGCCAACAAGGAGCTCCCAGGCAGCGCCAAGAGAGACCTCATCGTCGCCCTGATCACCCTCAAGTATACCCAGTCCAACTCGGTCTGCTACGCGGTCGACGGGCAGGCGATAGGAGTGGGAGCGGGGCAGCAGTCGCGCATCCACTGCACGAGGCTGGCCGGTTCCAAGGCCGACACCTGGTTCTTAAGGCAGGCGGACAAGGTCCTGGCTCTGCCCTTCAAGCCCGGTCTGGGCAGGCCCGACAGGGACAACGCCATCGACGGCTATATCAACCAGAACGAGGAGGACGTCTGCTCTGACGGCGTCTGGCAGAGGTATTTCAGCGAGCAGCCCCAACCCTTCACCAAGGAAGAGCAGAAGGCCTATCTGGCGACCGTGAGCGGCGTCTCTCTCGCTTCCGACGCCTTCTTCCCCTTCAGCGACAACATCGAAAGAGCGCACATGAGCGGCGTGAGCTACGTGGCGGAGCCCGGCGGTTCCATCCGGGACGACGCGGTCATCGAATGCTGCGACAAGTACGGCATGACCCTCTCCTTCACCGGCATGAGGCTCTTCCATCACTGATATATCATCATATGAACTGCGCATCGCGGCGGCTCCCCTGCGGACCGCCGCGGTCTTTTTGCCCCGGCGGTCTTTGCCTGCGGGGGCGGATATGATATAATCACAGACGTAAACAGAGCTCACCTTACAGGCGCGGTCCTTTTCGGGCTGCCCTTCATATTCTTCAGCAAGGAGGCAAAATGAAGCTTCTCGTAGTCGGCGGCGGCGGAAGAGAACACGCCATCATCAAAAAACTCAGGGAAAACAAGTCGGTCGAGGTGATATACGCCCTGCCCGGCAACGGGGGCATCGCTTCGGACGCGGTCTGCGTTCCCGTCAAGGCGACCGATATCGAAGGCATAGCGGATTTCGCGGTCGAGAACAAGATCGATTACGCGGTGGTAGCGCCCGACGATCCACTCGTCATGGGAGCGGTGGATCTTCTGGAAGAGAAGGGCATTCCCTGCTTCGGACCGAACAAGGCGGCAGCTGTCATCGAGGGCAGCAAGGCCTTCGCGAAGGACCTTATGAAGAAGTACGGCATCCCCACCGCGAGATACGAGACCTTTAGCGCGCTCGGCGAGGCACTGGCCTATGCAGAGACCTGCCCGCTGCCCACGGTGGTGAAGGCCGACGGGCTCGCCCTGGGCAAGGGCGTCATCATCGCCAAGACCAGGGAAGAGGCCAAAGAGGCCTTGAGGTCGATGATGGAAGACAAAAAGTTCGGCAAGAGCGGCGAAAAGGTCGTCATCGAGGAGTTCCTGACCGGTCCCGAGGTCTCGGTGCTCTCCTTTACCGACGGCGAGACCGTGGTCCCCATGGTCTCCTCCATGGACCACAAGAGGGCCCTGGACGGAGATGAGGGCCTCAACACCGGCGGCATGGGCACGGTCGCTCCCAACCCCTATTACACCGAAGAGGTGGCGAAGCGCTGCATGGAGGAGATCTTCCTTCCCACGATCAGGGCCATGAAGGCCGAGGGCAGGACCTTCAAGGGCTGCCTTTATTTCGGCCTCATGATCACCGCGGACGGTCCCAAGGTCATAGAGTACAACTGCCGCTTCGGCGATCCCGAGACTCAGGTCGTCCTGCCTCTGCTCGAGAGCGATCTGCTGACGGTGATGCAGGCGGTGACCGCGGGGAAGCTCTCCGAGACCGAGGTGCGCTTTTCCGGCAAGTCGGCCTGCTGCCTCATCATGGCCTCCGACGGCTATCCTCTCTCGTATAAAAAAGGCTTTGAGCTTGAAATACCCGCCGACATCGCCGATAATGTCTATATAGCGGGCGCGGCGCTCACGGACGGAAAGCTGCTCACCAGCGGCGGCAGGGTCCTGGGAGCCGTGGCGGTAAGGGACAGCCTCAGGGAGGCCGTAGACGCCTCCTATGAGATGGCCGGCCGCATCCATTTCGCTAACGCTTATTACAGAAAAGACATCGGCGCGAGGGCTCTTAAGGCTCTGGAGGAGTAAATGGTCCACAGAATATTTGTTGAAAAGAAGAAGGAATTCGCTCAGGAGGCCGCGGGGCTTTTGGCGGAAGCTTCCGGCATACTCGGCATCAAAGGCCTTGAGGACGTAAGGGTCCTGAACCGCTACGACGCGGAGAACATCTCGGACGAGCTCTTCTCCTACGCGGTGAGGACGGTGTTTTCCGAGCCTCAGACCGATACGGCCGCGGAGGAGCCTGATCTTTCGGGAGCCGAGGTCTTCGCGGTGGAATACCTGCCCGGCCAGTTCGACCAGAGGGCCGATTCCGCCGCCCAGTGCATACAGATCATCTCGCAGCAGGAGAGACCGCTCATCAGATCGGCCAAGGTCTACGCCCTTTACGGCGATATAAGCGCGGAGGATCTGGCGGCGATCAAGAGATATCTGATCAACCCGGTCGAATCCAGGGAAGCGTCGCTCGAAAAGCCAGATACTCTGGTCGTCAACTACGATATCCCCACCGGGGTCGCGACCCTGGAGGGCTTCCGCGAGCTTGATGAAGAAGGCCTCAAGGCCTTCATCAGGGACTACGGCCTGGCCATGGATCTCGGCGACATAAAGTTCTTCCAGCAGTATTTCATCTCCGAACACAGGGATCCCACCATCACCGAGATGCGCATGGTCGACACCTACTGGTCCGACCACTGCCGCCACACCACCTTCGGCACCATCATCGACGGCGTCAGCTTCGAGGATGGGCTCCTGCAGAAGGCCTATGAGCGCTATCTCGCGGTCAGAAAGGAACTGGGCAGGACCAAGCCGATCTGCCTTATGGACATCGCGACCATCGCGGTGAAGTACCTCAAGGCCCACGGCATGCTCGACAAGCTCGACGAATCCGAGGAGATCAACGCCGGCACAGTCACGAGCAACGTCGACGTGGACGGCGTCACCGAGCCGTGGCTGCTGCTCTTCAAGAACGAGACCCATAACCATCCCACCGAGATCGAGCCCTTCGGCGGCGCCGCGACCTGCATAGGCGGCGCCATCAGAGACCCGCTCTCCGGACGTTCATATGTTTACGGCGCCATGAGAGTCACCGGCGCGGCTGATCCGACCGTGCCCGTCAGCGAGACTCTTACGGGCAAGCTCCCGCAGAGGAAGCTTGTCACCACGGCGGCCGCGGGCTATTCCTCCTACGGCAACCAGATCGGCCTGGCGACCGGCATAGTGGACGAGATCTACCATCCCGGCTATGCCGCCAAGCGCATGGAGGTCGGCGCCGTCATCGCCGCCGCTCCCGCGAAGAACGTGAGGCGCGAGGTGCCGCAGCCCGGAGACGTGGTCGTGCTTTTAGGCGGGTCCACGGGCCGCGACGGCATCGGCGGGGCGACAGGCTCCTCCAAGGCTCACAATGTGCACTCGGTCGAGACCTGCGGAGCGGAGGTCCAAAAAGGCAACGCTCCCGAGGAGAGAAAGCTGCAGAGGCTCTTCAGAGATCCGGAAGCCAGCCGCATGATCAAGCGCTGCAACGATTTCGGCGCGGGCGGCGTCTCCGTCGCCATAGGCGAGCTCGCCGACGGCCTTGAGATAGACCTCAACGCCGTACCCAGAAAATACGAGGGCCTCGACGGCACCGAGCTCGCGATCTCCGAATCCCAGGAGAGGATGGCCTGCGTGGTCGAAAAGAAGGATCTGGAAGGCTTCCTCGCTCTGGCCGCCAAGGAGAATCTCCAGGCGGTGCCGGTGGCGGTCGTCACCGCGGCGCCGCGCCTGGTCATGAACTGGAACGGAAAGAAGATAGTCGACATAAGCCGCGAGTTCCTCTCCTCCAACGGCGCCGAAAAGCACATCAGCGTCAGGGCCGCCAAGCCCGGCGAGTGGGGCGGGGAGGTGAGCGGCAGCTTCACCGAGAACATGATGAAGACCGCTTCCGACCTCAACAGCTGCTCCAAGAGAGGCCTTTCCGAGCGCTTCGACTCCACCATAGGAGCCGGCACGGTGGTCATGCCCTTCGGCGGAAAGAAGCAGCTGACCCCGGCCCAGGCCATGGTGCAGAAGATCTCGGTCGAGAAGAAGCACACCGACGACTGCTCCCTCATGGCCTTCGGTTTCAATCCCTATATCTCCGAGAAGAGCCCCTACCACGGCGCCTATCTGGCCGTCGTGGAATCGGTGAGCAAGCTCATCGCCTCCGGCGCTCAGTTCAGGGATGTCTATCTGAGCTTCCAGGAATACTTTGAGAAGCTCGGACAGGATCCCGCCCGCTGGGGCAAACCCTTCGCCGCTCTTCTCGGCGGCCTTGAGGCCCAGCTGGGTCTCGGCATCGGCGCCATCGGCGGCAAGGACTCCATGAGCGGTTCCTTTGAGAAGCTCGACGTCCCGCCCACGCTGATCTCCTTCGCCGTGACGACGCAAAAGCTCGCCGACATCGTGACCGACGAGTTCAAGGCCGCCGGCCACAAGCTGGCCTGGCTGAGGCCCGAGCTCGATGAGAACGGCCTGCCGGCGGCGGACTCGCTGAAGAAAAATTTCGATACCGTCACCTCGCTCATGAGAGCGGGCAAGGTCTGCTCCTGCTACACTCCCGGCATGGGAGGAGCTGCCGAGGCGGTCATGAAGATGGCCTTCGGCAACGGCCTGGGCTTTGAGTTCCGCGAGGATATCCCCCTTGAGGAGCTCTTCGGCTACGCCTACGGTAGCTTCCTCATGGAGCTCGCCGAAGACGTGCCCGGCCTTGAGATCATAGGAAGGGTGACGGACGACGGCTTCTTCACGAGGGGAAGCGAGAGGATAGGCGCGGACGAGCTGCTGAAGGTCTACGAGGACAGGCTGGAGACGGTCTTCCCCTGCAATATAAAGGAAGCGGAGGCCCCGATGGAGGACTTCAGCTTCAGGGCGAAGAGCTGGCCGGTTCCCGCCGTGAAGGCCGCCAGGCCCAGAGTGCTCATCCCGGCCTTCCCCGGCACCAACTGCGAGTACGACAGCGCCAAGGCGGTGAGAGACGCGGGAGGAGAGCCCGAGATCATCGTCATCAGGAATCTCAGCGCCAAGGACATCCAGGATTCGGTGGACTATTTCGCCGGACAGTTGGACAACGCCCAGATGGTCTTCATCCCCGGCGGCTTCTCCGGCGGAGACGAGCCCGACGGCTCGGGCAAGTTCATCACCGCCTTCTTCCGCAACGCCCGCATAAAGGAGGGCGTGAGCAGGCTGCTCGATGAGCGCGACGGCCTCATGTGCGGCATCTGCAACGGTTTCCAGGCTCTGATCAAGCTGGGCCTGGTTCCCTACGGTAAGATCATCGACACCGACGAGAGCTGCCCGACCCTGACCTTCAACACCATCGCCAGGCACCAGTCGATGATAGTGAGGACCCGCATAGCCTCCAACAAGTCGCCCTGGCTCTCCCTCATGGATACCGGCGACATCGTGAGCGTGCCCATCTCCCACGGCGAGGGCAAGTTCATCGCCTCTGAGGAGCTGATCAGAAAGCTCGCGGCGAACGGCCAGATCGCGACCCAGTACGTCGACCTCGAGGGCAAGGCGACCATGGACGTGCACTTCAATCCCAACGGCTCGATGTACGCCATCGAAGGCATCACTTCGCCCGACGGCAGGGTCTTCGGCAAGATGGGCCACGCCGAGAGAGTGGGAGAGGGACTGTATAAGAACGTCCCCGGCAATTACTTCAACAGGATGTTCGAGGCCGCGGTCAGGTACTACAAATAGCTTAGATCTCAATTAAGTTTACTGTAATGTTATTACTGTAACAAAAGCGCTTAAAGAGCCGCTCCGCGAAGGGGCGGCTCTTTTTCGCGATAAGTATGCTCTTTAGTTCTTCTGACCGGCCGGTCCTGAGCAGGACGGAGCGCCGCGTATGCACGCTCTCTTACGGGCCGCGCGGGATCCGCTCCATCGCTTAAAGACCGGTCTCAGATGATACTTGCTTCTGTGTGCTTGTTTGGTATAAACTATACCTATATCAGACGCATTTGTTATAAAGGAATACGATCATGACTCTTCAGCAGATCAATTACGTTCTCACCGCCGCCGAATGCGGTTCCCTCAACAGGGCCGCCGAGAAGCTCTACATCTCGCAGCCGACCCTCACCAGCGCCCTGCAGTCGCTGGAGGCCGA
>JAEEIC010000041.1 GCA_016281165.1 Bacillota bacterium
CATGGAGGCGAGGCAGTCCGAGAGCTTCCTGAGCCTGATATCTTCGGGAAGATACGAGAGCTTCCTTCTCATCTCTGTCATGAGGCCGGAGCCGTCATAGAAGATCTCCCCGTTCGTCGCCTCGAGCAGATACTGCTCCGGCAGACTGTACCACTGCGCGGGCGAGAGCTCTCCGTCCCGCGTCCCGGTCCTGGCTTCGATGAAGCCGGCGATCCTGATGACTCCCCTCCTGGGACCACCCTGCGGGCTCACGAGGCTCCTCTTAAGGCCCTCGTACTCCTTCGGCAGCTTGTCATAAGCCCTCTGCAGCATGAAAGCCTCGCGGCGGTCGACAACATCCTCACCGGGCAGGAAGATACAGAAGCCCGGCTCAAGATCGTGGTCCTTTGAGACCTCGTCGTCGAAGCCCAGACATTCCGAGCCGCTGCCGCAAAGGCCGGCGGCGATGAGGGGCATGAGCCGCGGGAACTGCTCTTTCAGCAGGGGGAGGCCGAATTCCTCGTAGTATCTTCGCGAGAGCTCAAGACCTTTCATATATGCTCCTCGCCCTCTCGTTCAGATCGTCCTCGTACATGAAATAACCGTAGTAACCGAAGACGGGAGCGCATTTCTCGCAGACGAAGGCGTAGTTGCCGTCATGGGGCTGATCTTTGTCGAGCAGCTCCATCGCCCTCGCCACGCAGTCGGCGATCTCCTCTTCGCCGTCCTCAAGGCCCAGTCTGGCTTCGGCGGCGCTGGCGAGATTGAGCCAGCTTATGGCCTGCTCGGGCTGCGTGCCTTCGCTCCTCTCCATCACCGCGATGGCCTTGTGATAGAGCAGCTCGGCCTCATCGAAGCGGGCCAGGTCGACCAGCGCCAGGGCCATGTTGTTGTAGAGGCCTCCCAGCCTGCTGTCGTCGTTTTTGAGCAGCCTTTCGTAGACCGCCCTGGCCTTCTCAAAGAGGGGCAGAGCCTCTCCCGCCCTGCCGAAGGCCTTGTACACCGTGGCGCTGTTGATGAAGCAGGTGGCGCCGCTCACGGTATCGCCGTATCCGAGGATGTCGAGCAGCGAGAGAGCCTCTCCCGCCGCCGCGAGGGCTTCCTCTTCCCTGCCGAGCTTTCGGTAGAGGCCCATGAGCTCGTTGTTCATGGCGAAGCGCCCTTTGTCGTCTTTATCGAGCTCGGCCTCGCTCTTCCAGTATCTGAGCAGCTTCTCCGCGGAGGCGTAGTCGTTCCGTCCGAGATGCTCGTCGACCTTCTCGGTGATCCTCCTCACGGGGATGGTCCGCGCGGGGCCGGCCTGAGAGGCGGACATGTCAAAGGGGCAGCGTGTCTCCTGATAGTCTTCTTTTTTAAGCTCCATATTTCCTTCCGATCCGCGGGCTGAGCCCGCTTTAAGTACGTAAAAGTATACCACAGACAGGCCCTGTTGTGGTATATTTAAGTCCCGGGACGCGTACAGCCGCGCCTTGCGGCGGACCGCAGAAAAGATCGACAGACAAGGAGGGTCCCATGGCAAAGAAAAAGATTCTGCTCATAACCACCGGCGGCACCATCGCCTCCAGGCCCGGCGAGGACGGCCTCACCCCCCAGATGGGCTCCGGCCAGCTGCTGAGCTACATGGAGGACCTGCCCTCCCACTACGACATAGACGTCGAGGACCTCATGAGCCTCGACAGCTCCAACATACAGGCCGAGGAATGGCAGATCATGGCCAGGGCCGTGGCCGCCAAGATAGACGATTACGACGGCATGGTCATCACCCACGGCACCGACACCATGGCCTACACCGCCTCCATGCTCTGCTACATGCTCAGGAACCTCGGCAAGCCCGTCGTCATCACCGGCAGCCAGGTCCCCATCGACAACATGCTGACCGACGCCAGGAACAATCTCTACACCGCCTTCGCCGCCGTCGACAGCGGCATACAGGGCGTGAGCATCGCCTTCAACCGCAAGATCATCAGAGGCTGCCGGGCCGTCAAGGTCAGGACCATGGGCTTTGAGGCCTTTGAGAGCGTCAACGCCGGCTTCCTCGGCGAGGTCTACGGCGACGGACTGCGCGTATACGTTCCCAACAGGAAGCCCGCCGGCCCCTTCGAGCTCAAAGACGCCCTCTCCACCGACGTCTTCCTCTTAAAGCTCATACCCAGCACCAAGCCCGAGATCTTCGATACTCTGAGGAGCATGAACTACAGGGGCATAGTGATCGAGGCCTTCGGCCTGGGCGGCATGCACTTCATCAGGAGGAACCTGCTGGACGCCCTCGAGAGGCTCACCGCCTCGGGCGTCTCGGTCGTGGTCTGCAGCCAGTGCCTCTACGACGCCAGCGACCTGCGCTTCTACGAGGTAGGCACCAAGCTGCTCTCCTGCGGGGTCATCTCGGGACGCGACATGACCACCGAGGCGGCCGTGACCAAGCTCATGTGGGCTCTGGGCAACGCGAAGGATCCCGAGGAAGTCAGAAAGCTCTTCGACACCGACCTGGCGGGAGAAGTGGTCATACCGGAATGATACGGCCTGACCTGCGGAAATAAAACATCGGCGGGGAGCATAGAGACTGCTCCCCGCCGCTTTATTTTTGTCTTGCTTATATCCGGCCCCGGTCATTCGATCTTCAGCATCCGGTATCTGTGGAAGCGGAGCCTGTTCTCCGCTATATCCTCCCACGTAAGGAACCCTATGCCGCCGACGATGATCAGCAGGCAGACCGGTACGACGACCTCAGGGCTGCCCGCTTTTCCTTGAGACCAGCGCCAGCCAGGCGGGAAGCGCGGCAAGGGGGTTCTTTTTCCAGTCGTTCAAGCCCTCAAGCTCCTCCGGCTCCTTTCCCTTGAGCTCGTCATAGGTGAACCAGAAGGACGCGCCCAGCGCCGGCAGCTCCGCCATCTCGCAGAGCGTAAGTCCCGCCCTGATCTGTGAAGCGACGATATCCTGGATGCGCCAGTGCAGATCCGGAAAGACGTCGTGATACGACTTGACGATGCGCGGTTCCCTGAAAGCCTCGCCCGAGAAGGGCCGGTTGAAAGGATGCACGTCGAACATGACCGCGAGGCCGCCCGGCTCAAGCACGCGGCAGAAGGCGCGGTACATGCCTTCAAGATCGTCGATCCAGGAGAGCGTGCCGTTGGAGGTGTAGACCAGATCGAAGGCCTGATCGGGGATACGGGCCAGTTTCATCGTGTCGTCGCGTATGAAGACGATATCAAGGCCCAGCCGCTCCGCGGTCTTCGCCGCGTTCCCGAGCTGCCGTTCGCTGATATCGGCGGAGGTGACGCGCGCTCCCATCATCGCCAGGGCGAAGGCCGCGTGGTTGTCCCCGCTCGAAGGCAGCAGGACGCGCCTGCCCGCAAGATCGGGAAGATACCTGCGTATCAGCGCCAGGACCGCCGGGTGGAAGGCCGACGCGGGATCCTCCCTGAGGCGCTCTATCCGCTCTTCCGTCCTCAGCGACCGGTACCACTCGGAGTCCGACGTCTCGTTCCACCAGGCCCTGACCTTTTCGATCCTCTCATCGCCGTTCAATGCCTAAGCCTCCCCAGACCGGGTCTTTCCCTCTTACTCGATCCCCATGTGCTTCTTGACGAACTCGAGCACCTTCGGGTAGCAGTCGATCTTGTTGTGGAACTTCTGCAGTCCGTGGCCCTCGTCGTCGTAGACCAGCATGGTCACGTCGACGCCCTTGTTCTTCAGGTATTCGACGACCTGATAGGTCTCGGTGACGGGCACTCTGGGATCGTTCTTGCCGTGGATCACGAAGAGCGGGCCCTTTATGCCGTCGACCGCGGCGGCAGGCGAGACGTTGAAGAGGGTCTCCCTGTCATGCTCGAGAGTCCCGTACTCCTGCTCCCTGTGGGGCCTGCGGTACGGGGAGGTGTTCTCCAGGAAGGTGACCAGGTTGAACATACCGACGGTCGCGACGGCGCAGCACCACAGATCCGGATATCTGGCGGCGCAGGAGAGGGTCATGAAGCCGCCGTAGCTTCCGCCCATGACGCCCAGGCGCTTGCTGTCCGCGATGCCCTCTTCGACCAGATGCTTCACCAGATATTCGATATCCTTCACGCTGTCCAGCCTCTTCTCCACGTCGTCCAGATGCGAATAAGCCTTGCCGTAGCCGATGGAGCCTCTCACGTTGGGCTCGACGATGGCGATGCCCTGTGAGATGTAGTAATAGATCAGGCCCTTGCTGCCCACGCCCGGCCTGCTCTGCCCTTCGGGACCGCCGTGGATGGAGATCATGACGGGAAGGTCCTTCGCTTCCATGCCCTTGGGCACATAGAGGAAGTACGGGACCGTAAGGCCGTCGAAGGACTTGTAGCTGCGGAGCACGGGCTCGACGAAGTCGTCCGGGCCGAGGCCCTCGGGGAAGCTGCAGGATATCCGCTCCGCGCAGCCCTTCGAAAGGTCGCTGATCCAGACGTCCTGGGGAAGAGTGCCGGTCATCAGGGTGAAGGCGAGCCTGCCGCCCTCGGGAGACCAGACAGGCGTCGACATGACGCCGGCGGGAAGCTGCGGGACCTCATCGAAGCTCTTTTTCTCGACGTCCCAGATCTTGAGGACCGAATAACCGTTCTCGTTGACCGTGAGGGCCAGCTTCTTTCCGCAGGGCGAGAGCGAGATGCCTTCGACGTCCCAGGGGAACTCCAGGACCTTCTCGTAAGCGCCGGTCTTCGCGTCGCAGAAGGCGATGTAGAAGAAGTCGCTGTCCTCGTCGCTCACGTAATAGAAGCCCGAGGAATCGGGGAGCCACGAGGGGCCCTTCCCCGCCATGACGGCCTTGGTATCGGGCCTTCTGCATGCCTCGCGGGTCACGGTATCGAGCATCCACAGGGCGCTGTTGGAGTGGCCCAGCAGCTTGTTGTAGAGCACGTACCTGCCGTCGGGCGATACCGAGCAGGGGGTGTTGTAATTGTCACTGTTCTCGCGCAGGATCTTCTTTTCTCCGCTCTCAAGATCCATGCAGGCAAGATCGAAGCTCCTGGGATCTCTCTCGTTGAGAGAGAAGAAGACGGTCTTCCCGCCGGGGCCCATCCCGCCCACGTAATGCCTGACCTTCGGCAGATCGGTCATCTTCACGGCCTTTCCGTCCTTTAAGACCCAGATCTGCTCGTTCTCGTTGCCCCCGTCGTCAGCAGTAAAGAGTATCCTGCCGTCCTTCGCGGTAAGCTTCCAGATCTGCTCGGGAGTATTGTAAAGGACCCTGTCTTCGCCGCTCTCAAGATCGCGGCATATTATGCTCTTGCCGTCGGAGGCCATGCTCACATAGATCACGTGAGACGCGTCGAGCCAGCGGACTTCCTTGCAGCTGCCGACGCTCAGATAAGATTCAAGCTTTGTCATACGATCGCTCCTTTCCTGATGAAAAAGTAACAGTGGACAGGGGAATCCAACAGAGATCACAAGTGCCGGAACGGCCCGGACACATTCTTTACCGGATACATTATACTACTTCCGTGCGCCGCCTTCAAAGCGCCACGTTCGTTTTTATTTGACTCCTAAACAGTCAAAAGCTCTGCTATAAAAATAAGGCATAACCGATTATCAGGATAAGCAAATGGACACGGCTCCTCCGCGCGGTTACAATTTTAAGCAAACGAACTGAAAGGAAGGATATGAATATGCCAGCTGATATTGAGAAGATAAAAGAAAAGATCATCGCCTACGCCGACGAGCATTACGCCGAATACCGGCAGATCGCC
>JAEEIC010000285.1 GCA_016281165.1 Bacillota bacterium
AAGCTACATGCTCACAGCCCCGAACAGCGCCCCCAGCATGTAAGCTACATGCTCACAACCCTGAACGGCGCCCACAGCATGTAAGTTACATGCTCACAACCCTGAACGGCTCCCACAGCATGTAAGCCACACATCCAGACCACTCAAAGGGCAAAAAAAAAGCTGCCGGCGATGGCCGACAGCCCAAATGAATAATCCTTACAGATTACTCCTCCACGATTGCTCCAACCGGGCAGACTGATGCGCAAGTTCCGCACTGTGCGCACTTGTCCTGATCGATGACGTAGATGTCGCCCTCGTTGATTGCCTCGCAGGGGCACTCGGCTGCACATGTTCCACATGCAGCGCATGAATCTGTGATTCTGTATGCCATAGCAAAACTCCTTGAAAAAGATTTCCTTTGTTATGACTAAATGATAGTCACCGAACCTTTCATAGTCAAGGAGAATGCTTGTTGAAAGGCCCCTTTTTGGATTATCATCTTTGTCTATGAAGCAACTTGTGTTGGCTGAAAAGCCAAGTGTAGGCAGGGAGCTTGCCCGTGTGCTCGGATGCGCAAACCGCGGCAAGTACCTCGAAAGTGATGAGTATGTCGTGACCTGGGCCCTCGGGCACCTTGTCACCCTTTGCCCGCCTGACCATTACGGCGAGCAGTACAGGCACTGGAGCCTGAGAAACCTCCCCATATTGCCGCAGAAGCTCGAGACCATGGTGATCGACAAGAGCAAGGAGCAGTACGAGGTGGTGAAGGGCCTTCTGGACCGCCCGGATGTGGAGGCTGTGATCATCGCGACCGACGCAGGCCGCGAGGGTGAGCTGGTTGCAAGATGGATCCTGAAGCAGGCAGGCTGCACAAAGCCGGCAAAGAGGCTTTGGATCTCAAGCCAGACGGACCTGGCCATCAGGCAGGGCTTCGCATCACTCAAACCCGCCAGCGACTACGACAACCTCTTCGCCGCGGCAGAGAGCCGCTCCTACGCCGACTGGTACGTAGGCTACAACGTCTCCCGCGCCATGAGCTGCCACTTCGACACGAGGCTGAGCGCAGGAAGGGTCCAGACCCCGACGCTGGCACTGATTACGAAGAGAGAGGACGAGATAGAGGATTTCGCCGGACGCTTCTACTGGACGCTCAAGGCCGATTTCGGCACCTTCAAGGCCTCCTGGTACAGCCCCGAGAACACAATCAGAATCCCGGAGGAGAGCAAGGCGAACGAGCTTTGCGAGAAGCTCAGGGGCGCGAAGGGGAGTGTGACGAGCTTCAAGACCACCCCCAAGGCCGAGAAGCCGCCTCTTGCCTATGACCTCACAGAGCTCCAGAGAGACGCCAACACCATGCTCGGCTTCTCCGCCAAGGAGACTCTGGACACCCTCCAGAGACTCTACGAGGTCCACAAGATCGTCACATACCCGAGAACCGACAGCCGCTACATCACAGCGGACATAGTGCCCACCATACCCGACAGGCTCAACGCGCTGAGTGCGACCGCCTTCGGGCTTCGCGCCTCATCCTATCTGAGAAACGGCATCCGCACCGACCTGTCGCGCCTAGTGAACGACGAGATGGTCAGCGACCACCACGCGCTTCTTCCGACGGAGCAGAAGGTGGACGTGTCAAAGCTCAGCGCCAACGAGAAGGCCCTCTGGGAGCTGGTAGTCACCAGATTCATGGAGACGCTCTCGTCCGACTACGAATACTCCACAACCACAGTCGAGGCCTCCGTGCTCGGCGAGAAGTTCATCGCACGTCTGAGCGTCCCGACCAAGCAGGGCTGGCGTGATGTGGCCCGGGAGATCGGAAAGCGAAGCGCCGTCGCCATGGAGGACTCCGAGGACGACGACGTGGGGATCCTGTCTCTGAAGGAGGGCTCCGAGCTTGAGGTCAGGGATGTGGTCCTGAAGAGAAACGCGACCCTTCCGCCTGAGCGCTACACCGAAGCCGACCTTCTGTTTGCGATGGAGCACGCAGGGCGCTTTGTGGAGGATGCCGAGCTCAAGAGCCATCTCGAGAACGGACTCGGCACTCCCGCGACCAGGGCCGACATAATAGAGAAGCTTATCCAGAACAGCTGCATAGAGAGACAGGACAAGTACCTTGTTCCGACCGCGAAGGGCCGTGAGCTTGTGCGCCTTGTGCCGCCTCAGCTGAGAAGCGCGGACCTGACCGGAAAGTGGGAGCAGAGGCTCTCCTCCATCTCGAAGGGCACGGAGAGCGAGGCCCCGTTCATCGAGGACATCAAGAGAAACGCGACCGACCTGGTGAACCAGGTTGTGACCAGCCGCGACAAATTCGACCCGAACCTGATGGGGGACAAGACCAGGCTCTGCCCGCACTGCGGCTGGCCCATGGTCAACGTGGTGGACGAGTACGAGAGGACCCACCATGTCTGCCAGCGCTTCTCCTGCGGCTACGAGGAGATGGAGGTCAAGCGCCGTGTTGAGGTCTCTCCTGCTGAGGTCGTGCCCACCCATGCAAGCGCTTCGCCCGTAAAGCGCGTGATCGCCACGGCAAGCCCGTCCTCGAGCGGGAAGAAGACCATAGTCATCCACAAGGGAGCGGTCAAGGCCGCGGTGGCCAAGACCACGCCCCAGGTAAAGTGGGAGACCGTCATAGAGGTCGTCAAGCCTAGCCACTTCAGACCAAGACGCGAGGAGTCCGAGACCAGAAGGTTCGAGCAAAGGCGTGACTTCAGATCTGGCGAAAGACCAAATGAAAGACCGAATGAAAGGCCAAATGACAGACAAAACGGCAGGCCAAACGGCCGACTAAAGGAGCCAAGGCGCGAGAAGACATCCTTCGAGAGCCGCGAAAGCTCCGGCGGCGGGACCTTCGCCGACTTCATCCGAGCCTCCGAGGAGAGAAAGAGGCGCGACGAGGAGAGGCGCAAGGCCAAGGGTCGCTGAAACTTTTTCTGACATTTTAATAAAATTTGTCAATTTCCTCTTACATCTGAAGATGCTTTTGTGCTATGGTGGCCAATGTCCATAGCACAGGAGGAAACATGCACTACATTCTCTACAACCCGAAGGCCAACACAAACAAGGGCGAGGCAAAGGCCAGAACCCTGGATGGGGTTTTGAAGGGACAGGATCTGAAATACATCAACGTGCTGGAGCTGAAGGACTACAGGACCTTCGCATCCAACCTCAAGTCCGATGACGTCATCGTCATAGTCGGCGGCGACGGGAGCCTGAACCACTTCGCCAACGACTTCGCAGGCCTTGGTCTTGAAAACAAGGTGCTCTACTACGCCGCAGGCACCGGAAACGACTTCCTCCGTGATCTTGATCTGGACCCTGCAGGTGGCCCCTATGACATCACGAAGTACATGAAGGACCTTCCCTCCGTCAAGGCCAACGGCAAAAGCAGTCTCTTCCTCAACGGAATAGGCTATGGGATCGATGGCTACTGCTGCGAGGTGGCGGACCAGATGCATGCGGCGGGAATAGAGGAGGTAAACTACTCCTCGATCGCCATCAAGGGCCTTCTGGGCAAGTACAAGCCAAGAAACGCGAAGGTCACCGTGGACGGCAAGACTTCAAGCTACAATAGAGTCTGGCTGGCCGCCACGATGAACGGCCGCTTCTACGGCGGCGGCATGATGAACGCCCCCAGGCAGGACAGGCTGAACAAGGACAGGAAGCTGACTCTTATCGTCTTCCACGGAAGCAGGAAGCTCCACACCCTGATGATGTTCCCGAGCATCTTCAAGGGCGAGCACGTCAAGCACACCAAGAACGTCGCGGTCCTGGAGGGCTATGACATCACAGTCGAGTTCGACAGCCCATGCGCACTCCAGATAGACGGCGAGACGGTTCTCGCGGTGTCGAAGTACAACGCCAAGAGCAGCAAGCTGAAATAAAACCGAGGCCTCACCCGCATTAAACGATTCGGGCTTGGATTCTAGAAGCAGACGAATGACAGTACTGCCTGTACGGCATGAGTCTGCGACGACGAAGACGACCCGAAGCATATGCCTCTTAGAATTCAGGAGATCTCCATTTTTCGCAGAGAGTCTTGAAGT
>JAEEIC010000042.1 GCA_016281165.1 Bacillota bacterium
CCTTACGGAGACCATACCGCGCTTCCACGACACCGAATACCGCCTGCGCGAGTTTTTCGAGACCGTGAGAAGAGACGAGCTGGGCAGGGCGAAGGAGATAAGCGCGGAGACGGAACTCATAGAAAGATACGAAGACTTCGCCTGCGCGCTCTGCCGGCGGGCCCGGGCGGGGAAGCTCCCTCTGAGAGCCACCCACAACGACACCAAGACCGACAACGTGCTCTTCGACCGCGAGACTCACGAGCCCCTGGCCGTGATAGACCTCGATACCTGCATGCCGGGCCTTGCCGCCTACGACTTCGGCGACAGCATACGCTTCGCGGCCTGCCGGGCGGCGGAGGACGGCCGGGCCGGCATGAGCCTGGACCTGAGGCGTTTTCGGGCTTATACCGAAGGCTATCTCGCGGAGACGGCCGGCATCCTTACGGAGGCGGAGCTCGAGTCTCTTCCCGCCGGAGCCGCGGCCGTGACTCTGGAGCTCTCCTCCCGCTTTCTTGCCGACTATCTTACGGGGGAGAGATATTTCCGCGTCTCCTATCCCGGCCAGGATCTCGAGCGGGCGAGAGCCCAGCTGGCGCTCTTCGAGGACATGATGAGGCGCATGGACGATATGAAGAGCATCACCGAAGAGGCGCTCGCGGCCTTGAAGAGAGACTGCCGCTCTGATATAATATAAAAGGCGGCGGGCGGCCGCTGAAAGCTCCGCCCTCCGCGTGTCATTCCGTTACCAAAGCACTTGCAGTCATATCAAAGACAAGGAGTTCAAAATGGCATACGAAGTATCTGAAAAAGTAAAGAAGACGCTCGACGTCCTCACCGCCGACGATAAGGTGCAGAAGGCTCTGCGCTTCATGGAGGAGGACAACGAATACATCATCCAGAGGCAGATCGAGCTCACCCTCATCCCGGCCCCGACCTTCCACGAAGAGAAGAAGGCCGCCAGGATGGTCGAGCTCTTCAAGGAATACGGCCTCGAGGACTGCCACGTCGACGAGCACGGAAACGCGGTAGGCATCATGAGAGGTACCGGCGGCGGCAAGACCACCCTGGTAGAGGGCCACATGGACACCGTCTTCCCCCTCGAGACCAAGCTCGAGATCAAGAGAGAGAACGGCTGGATCTACTGCCCCGGCATCGTGGACGACACCAGAGGCTGCGTCTCGGTGCTCTCCGTCATCAGAGCCATCAATGAAGCCGGCATCAAGCCCAAGGGCGACATCCACTTCGTCGGCACCGTCGAGGAAGAGGGCATGGGAGCCTTCGGCGGCATGGACTTCTATGTGACCCATCATCCCGAGCTTCAGGCTTCCGTCTCCATCGACGGAGCGGGCTTCTCCGAGATCACCTATGAAGCCACCGGCATGCAGACCTACGAGATCAATTTCTACGGCATAGGCGGACACGCCTTCGGCAGCTTCGGCGAGATCGCCAATCCCGCCCACGCCGCCGGCAGAGCCATCGCCAAGATCGCGGACATCCAGGTCCCCGAGTATCCCAAGACCACCTACGCGGTATCCGGACTCTATGCCGGGAGCTACTCCTCCATCCACGCCATCGTCGACAAGGCCACCTTCACCATCAACTTCCGTTCCAACGGCCAGAAGGAGATGCTCGAGCTGAGCGACAAGATCTTCAAGGCCATCCAGGATGCCTGCGACGAGGAGACCGCCCGCTGGGGCAAGGACACCATCACCTGGGACTTCAAGCACTTCATGGACGTCGACGCCAACACCCAGGATCCCCACGCTTCCATCGTCGAATCCTCCATCGCGGTAGCCAGATACCTCGGCGCCGAGGACGCCAAGCTGGGACACGGCGGCTGCACCAACTGCAGCAGGGCTCTCGAGGCCCATCTGCCCGCGGTCTGCCTGGGCGGCGGTTCCGACTGGGATTCCAAGTGCCACTCCCTGGCCGAGCAGTTCTGCGAGAAGGACGCCTACAAGGGCTGCCAGGCAGCGCTTCTGCTGACCCTGATGTGCGCCGGCACCGAAGCCAACGAATCAGTCATCTAGCAGGTCCTGCCGGCAGGATCTGAGACAGGTCTTTTACCGGCCGCTCTTTTCGGGCGGCCGGTCGCTTTATTTTGAAAACAAAAGAAAGGAACAGCCATGAACGAAGAGAGGACGGCGGCTTACGCGGCCCAGCTGCAGAGCATGATCAGGACGGAGACCGTTTCGGACCCGCACGAGAAGAGTCCCGAGGAGAGCTTCGGGCGCTTCCGCTCCCTGCTCAGGGAGCTCTTCCCCCGGCTGTTCTCGGTCTGCGAGACCGAGGACGTGAACGGTTCCCTGCTCATGAGATGGCCCGGAAAGGACGCAGCGCTCCTTCCCGTCATGTTCATGAACCACTTCGACGTGGTGCCCGCCTCTTCGGAGGGCTGGGAGCACGGTCCCTTCAGCGGCGATATCGCGGAGGGAAAGCTCTGGGGCAGGGGCACTCTCGACGACAAGGGGGGCCTCTGGGCCATGCTGAGGGCGGCCGAAGAGCTGGCGGAAGAGGGCTTCGTCCCCGCGAGGGACATATGGTTCGAGATGGGCTGCGACGAGGAGATCAGGGGACGCAACGCCGACCTCATCTCGCGGCGCTTTAAGGAAGAAGGCCGGCGCTTCGAGATGGTCTTCGACGAGGGCGGGGACATCGTAAGGGAGCCCGTCGCCGGCGCGAAGGGCACCTTCGCCATGATAGGCGTGGGCGAGAAGAGCGTGGTGGAGCTCAGGTTCACCGCCCGCTCAGAAGGCGGCCATGCTTCCACCCCGGGCAAGAACACTCCCCTGGTGAGGCTGGGACGCTTCATGTCTTATGTGGAGAAGCATCAGGTCTTCGACGTGGAGATCTCGCCGACCGTCATCGAGATGATGGAGCGCCTCGCTCCCTTCATGGGGAAGAAGGGCAGGCTGGTCGAAAAGACCGGCAGGCTCAGGAAGCCCATCGAGCTGCTGAGCCCCAAGCTCGGCGGTACAATAGGCGCTCTGCTCTCGACCACCATCGCCTTCACCATGGCGGGCGGGGGAGAAGCTGTGAACGTGATCCCCAAGGAGGTCTGGGTCGTCGCCGACATGAGGTGCTCGCACCATCAGGGCCAGGACGCTTCGATCGCGGCGGTGACGAAGGCCGCGAAGAAGTTCGGCGTCGAGACCGAGGTCATCAC
>JAEEIC010000286.1 GCA_016281165.1 Bacillota bacterium
CATGGCGTTGGTCTCGATGAAGCGGGCGAAGGAATCGTTGAGCCACTCGTAGCCGTCGACGGAATAGGGGTCGATTATGTCGTTGTAGCCTCTGACGTTGCAGGATATGTAGGCAAGACCGTTGTCGACGTAGAAATCCTTGACGTATTTGCTGACGTCTACTCTTTTTTTGCTGAACCTTCTGAGATTCTTCCTCAGTCTCGCGCTCTGTCTTCTTTTCTCAAACATTGGTCTGTCTCTGGATCGTTATATTTAACAATATATTCTATAATACCGAGGCCCTGTTTTCAAGGTATTTCAAAGGGATCCGGCTCTTCCCCGCCGTCCTCGGAGAGCCTGAATACGGGCGAATCTATGGCGATGATGTCCGCCGCGGGGATCTCGCTGCCGTCCTCCATGACGAGGGAGCGCCTGAGCCTTGCGAGCTTCGCGATGCGGCCCCTTATGCTCACGTAGCGGCCTCCGGCCTTTCTTTCGTCCTCCACGAAATACGTGATCTCGGCCGCCGGCGCGGAAGGGCCTGCCGATACCAGCAGCCTCATGCGCCTGTCGAGCTCGTCCCTCATCTCGTCGGTAAGGGGCACGCGCCCCTCGGTGAGCCTCGCCGTCTCCTCCACCGCCTCCCCGTAGCCGGTGAGAGCGGCGAAGGGAGCGAACTGGGCCGCCCTGTCGGGGAGCGGCATGGGCCTGCGCCTTGAGGACACGTGGTGGGGAAGGTCTATGATGTCTTCGTAAGGAAACGCGTCTTCCTTCATTTTCTGTGCCCTCCGACCTGGCCGTTGCGCTTGATGGTGGTAGCGCCCTCCTCGAGATTGAGGCCCTTGACGATGGCGTTCTTGCCGTACTTTCTTCTTATGGCGAGCATGGCCTGCTGCATGCTCTTTTCTTCCCTCAGCCTCTCCTCCTCTTCGGCCTTCCTCTTCTCTTCGCCCGCGTAGTCGGTGAACATGCTGAGCTGCTCTTCCCCGCTCTCTTTGGGCGCCCTGCTCTCGGGAAGTGTGCCGGCGGCGACCACGTAAAGGCGCCTCACGGTGAGCTTTCTGTCGACTATGCGGCAGAAGAGCTCCGCGACCGCCTCCATTATCATCTCCGTCGAGGAGGTGTAGCGCGAAAGGTTTATGCTGCCGTGGGCGTGGCGGGGCATGAGGCGGCCGTAGAAGTCCGCCGTGAGCTCTCCCTTGTAGGCGGCCTTCCCGTCTTTGCTCTTGAGGTTCTCGACGTCATATACGACCGTGAGGACTATCTGCTTCGTCAGCAAATCCTTGGCGACCAGATCCATGCTCAGCACCTCGGCCATCTCCTTGGCGATGAGCAGGGCCTTGTCGAACTCGTAGGGTCCTTCCAGGACCTGGCCGGTGCTGAGGCTGCTGCTCTCGGGCCTGTAGGCTTTGATATCGGCGATGGTGCAGGGCTCCCAGCCCCAGGCGTGGTCTATGAGGAGCTCGGCGTTGACGCCGAAGAGGTCGTAGAGCAGCTGCTCGTTGTGATAGTCGGAGGGCTTTCCCAAAGAGCAGCGGGCGACGTCGCCCATGGTATATATGCCCCGGGACTCGAGCTTCGAGGCGTAGCCCCGCCCCACGCGCCAGAAATCGGTGAGGGGCCTGTGGGTCCACAGCTGCCTCCTGTACGAAGCCTCGTCGAGCTCGGCGATGCGCACCCCGTCCTTATCGGGCGGCATCTTCTTGGCGACAATGTCCATGGCGATCTTGGCAAGGTAAAGATTGCTGCCGATGCCGGCGGTGGCAGTGATGGGGGTGTCCTTGAGGACGTCTCTTATCATGGTCATGGCCAGCTCGCGGGCGTTCATGCCGTAGGTCCTGAGGTAATCGGTCGCGTCGATGAAGACCTCGTCGATGGAATAGACGTGTATGTCCTCGGGGGCGATGTATTTGAGATAGGTCTGATAGATGGCGGTGCTGCACTGCATATAATGGGCCATGCGGGGCACCGCGACTATGTAATCGAGCTCAAGAGAAGGATCGGCGGCAAGCTCGCTGTAAAAGCAGGATTTCCCGCTGAATCTGCGGCCGGGAGCCTTCTCCAGCCTCAACGCGTTGATCTCCCTCACCTTCTGCACGACCTCGAAGAGCCTGGGCCTTCCCGGCACTCCCAGGGATTTGAGCGAGGGAGAGACCGCGAGGCAGATGGTCTTTTCGGTGCGCTCGGCGTCTGCCACCACCAGATTGGCGTCGAGAGGATCGAGGTCCCTGGCGGCGCACTCCACCGAGGCGTAAAAGGACTTGAGGTCTATGGCTATGCAGCTTCTTTCTTTGGCGCTCTCTCTCATGCTCCCTCCCAGCCTTTATTCTACCACAAAAAAGCGCCGGGAAAAAGCCGGCGCGAACAAAAGTTCTTTTTTCATGCGGGCGAAAGCCGCGGACGGGTCTCAGATGTTCAGGAAGACCAGGGCGATCATGATGAGGAAGAAGGCGAGCTTCTTTTTGGGGCTCAGCCTCTCCCCGAAGAGGAAGAAGCCGGCGATGAAGAGGGCCATCATGGTCCCTATGCAGTTGACCGGGAAGGCGACGGTCGCGGGCACGGTAGCCAGCGAAAAGAGCATGAAGCGGGCGGAGAAATAGTTGGGGACGCCGATGATGAGGCCGGCGATCACGTCTCTTGCCGTTATCCTGCTGCGCCTCATCACGATGACGAGCAGGGTCGAGAGCATGGCGAAGCAGAAGTTGTAGAAGAGGAAATTATCCTTGAGGGCGTGGTCCCCCAGCTTGTCGAAGACGCTGGACATCACCTGGGTCATGCCGCTGGAGAAGAGGTTGGCGAAGAGCATCAGCCTGAGGAGCCTGGGATCCTTCTTCTTTCCCAGCTCCGTGAGGTTCCCCCTGCCCCCGTCGGTGCTTATGACGACGATGGAAGCGATGGCGAGGGCAAAGCCCGCGATCTGCAGGGCTTTGGGCCTTTCGCCGAACACGGCGACAGCCACGACAGTGGGCACGAGGACCCCCAGCTTGCTGAAGGTAGAGCCCAATATGATGCCGCTGGTGGCGAAGTTCCACTGCGAGATGGCGAGGCTCACGAGGAAGAACACGCCGCTGACGAAGCCGCAGAGCAGCGTGAAGCCCAGCCCCCCGCCGGCGGGGAACACCGGCCCCGCTCCCATGTAGAAGCGCGCCAGGGCGATGCATACTACGTAATTGGCGATGAACATCACCATGCGTTCATGTATGCGGTCCTCGAAGAATCTCATGAGCACCGACATAAGAGTGGAACAGATAATGGAAAGCAGAAGATAGAGCATGGGTCTCCTTTAAGATGCGCTCTTTTTTGAAGCGCGCTGTTTTTTGAGGCGCGACTCGGCGCCGAAATATGCCCTGACGAGGCTCATCCCCAAAGCGATGGCGATGGCCCAGCTCAGAGTCTCGCTGCCGCGGAGGGCGAGAGCGGCCCTGTCGCCGTAGACGGCGGCCTGCATGGTGTAGTAGAGGGAGCCGCCCGGGACCAGCGGTACCGCCGAGGGTATGAAGAGCACGGTCGAGGGCAGCTTGAGCCTTCTGGCCAAAAGCTCGGAATACAGGGCCGCCAGGGCCGACGCCTGCAGCACCGCGGAAAAGACCCCGCAGCCCAGGGCAGCGAAGCCGAGATAAGCGCCCCAGGCCAGCAGGCCTCCCAGACAGGCGAAGGGCATGAGCTTTTTTCTTTCGTTGAATATCAGGGCGAAGCCCAGGGCGCCCAGAAGGGCCGTGATAAGCTGTATGAGCATACTTTACCCCCTCGTGAGCAGCAGAGCCAGCATGAAGCCTCCGGCGATGGCGGCGGCCTTTACGAGGCTCTCGATGAGCCTCATGGCGCCGCTGATGGTGTCGCCGACCAGAGTGTCCCTGATGGCGATGGTGATGGCGACGCCCGGGATCACCAGCATTATATCCCCTATCATTATCATGCCCGGGTCGAGCGCGGGGAATATCTTCGAGAGCCCGCCTATGACGGCCCCGGTGACGAAGGAGACCAGCAGGTTGAAGATCGCGGCTCCCGGGATGTACCTGCTGCATTTGAGCTGCAGGAGACAGACCAGGGCGCCTATGGCCGCGGCGGCGGCGCCGTCCCAGAGGCTGCCGCCGAAGAAGACCGCGAAGGCCCCGCTGGCCAGCATGCTGCCAAGATAGAGCTTTCCGGCAGCGGGAACGAGGGACGAGGCTTCATCCAGCCGGGCCCGGAGCTCCTTCAGGGGCAGAGGTGAGGCGCAGCATTCCCTGCTCAGCTCGTTCAGAGCCTCGAGCATGGTGAAATCGTTGCCCCCCGAGCCCTCTATGCGCCTGGTCTGGGTCACCACCGTCCCGTCGCCGAAGCCGGCGGTGAGGACGATGCTGGAGGTGATGACGAAGGCGTCCATGTGGGGCGCCCCGTAGGCTCTGCCCATGCGGCTGAGGCTGTCTTCAACCCTGCTCACCTCGGCGCCGCTTTTGAGCATCATCTCGCCCATGTCCAGCAGAAGGCGCAGAAACAGATTTTGATCGTTGTTCGTCTTAAGCATCTTTTTGCCGCGGGTCCCGCCCAAAGGCGCCCGCGCGGTCTAAAACATCTCGCTGAAGCCTGTCCGTTCGAGGGATATCAGGACGCATTCCTCGGAGCCGTCCGCTATGAAGTATATGGCGGTATCCTGCCCCTTCGCGTCCTTCCCGATCGCTTCTATCACCCGGCAGCGCCCGTAGGCAGTGCAGGCGCGGAGATGGTCTACATAAATGTTTTTACAGTAAAATCCCTCGATCTTAACCTTGTGCCCGTCATCGTTCGGGTCGGCATCAAAGCCGCACGAAGCAGCCGGCCTTCCGTTCAGCGAAAGGCGCAGCTCGCCGCCCTCGAGCGCGATCTCGGCGTCGGCGAAGGAGCCGGTGCCGCTGTAGGTATCCTGAAGGCTGTCGGTCCAGTAGTAAGGGACTTCCCTGGCGGCCCCTCCCGTGCTGTGAGAGCTTTTGGGAGGCTCAGGCCTTTCCCAGAAAGACGCCGCGGGCTTCGCGTCTCCCTTCGCCGCCTCGCAGCCGGGCGGGAAGCTCGGATGCTCCTCATCCTCTCTGTAATAGTCGGGCAGCGTTTCTTTGAAGGAGACCGAACTGACGCCGCTGCCCTCAAAGGCTCTCATGCCTATGCTCTCAAGGCCGCTCCCGCACTTGACGGAGGTCAGGCCCGCGCAGTTTCGAAAGCTGCGTCCGCCCAGCGAGACGAGGCCGTCCGGCAGGCTGAGGACGCCCGAAAGAGAGGTACAGCCCGAGAAGGCCCCGCTCTTTATATTGAGAAGACCGCTGCCGAGGCTGAGACCTCTAAGGCCCGAGCAGCCCGTGAAGCTCATCTCCCCTATCGAGCTCACGCTGTCCGGGATCGCGAGCGCGCCCGTAAGGGACGAGCAGCCGGCGAACGCCGAATCGCCGATGACTTTAAGTCCTTGCGGAAGAACGAGCTCCCCCGCGATGGAGGAGCAGCCGCTGAAGGCGTCCTTTCCGATGTATTCGAGCCCGCCGGGAAGGGTCAGGGCCTCGAAGCCGCAGCCGCTGAAGCAGTTGTCGTTTACGATCCACAGCGAAGGCGGCAGCTCAAGGGCGCCGTTCATCCTTTCGCAGCCGCTGAAGGCGTATCTTTCGATCTCTTCCACGTCGCCCTCGAAGATGAGGGAGCCGCTGAAGCCGCAGTTCCTGAAGGCGAACTCCTCTATGCACCTGACAGAGGCCGGGATCGTGAGGCCTCCCGTAAAGCCCTCGCAGAGGGTGAAGCAGTCGAAGGGTATCTTCGTCAGGGCAGGCGAAAGGACGAGCTCTCCGTCGAAGCCCTTGCAGTAGCCGAAGCAGTAGTCCCCGATCTCGGCAAGGCCGGAAGGCAGGATCAGATCGCCGCTGAAGCCTTCGCAGTAGACGAAGGCCGTGCGGCCCATGCTCTTTAGGTCCGCGGGCAGCTCGAGCTCGCCCGTGAAGCCGCAGGAGCCGAAGGCCTCGACGCCGATATAGGTGACGCCGGAGGGAAGCTCGAGCCTCCCGTCAAAGCCTTTGCAGTTCGTGAAGCAGTAGTCGGGTATCTCCGTGACCCCCGCGGGGATCTTAAGATCTCCCGAAAGACCGCCGCAGCCGTAGAAGGCGAAGGTCCCGAGCGAGGTGAGGGTCGAGGGAAGCTCAAGGCTCCCTTCCAGCTCGTGATGTCCGTAGAAGGCGGAATCGCTGACGGAGGTCACGCCCTCTTCTATCACCAGTTTCCTGATGTCGTAGTCCCGCCAGAGGAACCTCTCGGCCTGCATGGGACCGCTGCCGCTTATGGTGAGGACCTTCCCTCTCCTCTCGTAGGTCCAGCTCACGCTCTCGCCGAGCTTTCCCTCGACGGGAAGGCTGTCTTTCGCGCAGCCGAAAAGGGAGAGGACCAGTCCCAGTATGATCGCGGCGGCCAGTACCCTCATCGCCATCTTACTTCGATTTATAGTAGAGCATGCAGTGGCAGAAGCCCTCGAAATCGGGGTCCGCGATCTGCTCTCTGAACTCTTTGCACATGCAGACCGTGTCGGGCGTGCGCTCCACCCTGCAGGGGCAGTAGCCTCCGGTGCGCTCGAGGCCCTCCCTTACGATCTTCACCATATCGGCGTCGGGATTGAGGCTGACCTTTGCCTTCGGCTCTTCCGGCCGCGGGGCCGGCTCCTTGTCCATGCCGCAGGGGAAGCTCTCCTTTACCAGCTCCTTATCCTTCATGACCGCCTCGTAGAAACGGTATCCGCCGCTGAAATTGAAGACGTCAAAGCCGTTCTGGGCCAGTATCCTGCTGCCGATGTAGCTCCTGATACCGGTCTGGCACATGATATATATCCTCTTGCCGCGGTCGAGCTCGCCCAGCCTTTCCCTCAGCTCGTCGAGAGGTATGTTGACGAAGCCCTCGGCGTGCCCTCTTCCGTATTCGGCGGCCGTCCTGGTGTCGAGCAGCACGGCCCCGCCGTCTTCTCTCAGAGCCGGGATATCCTCGAAGTGGAACTGCTTCACCAGCCCCAGCCTGATATTCTCGGCCATGAAGCCCGCCATATTCACGGGGTCCTTGGCGGAGGAATAAGGAGGAGCGTACGAGAGCTCGAGATCCTTGAACTCGTAAGCCTTAAGGCCTGCCGTTATCGCGGTCGCGATCACGTCCAGCCTCTTTTCCGCGCCCTCATAACCTATGATCTGGGCGCCGAGCAGCTTCTGGCTCTCCTTCTCCATGACCAGCTTCATGGCCAGAGAGGTGGAGCCGGGATAGTAAGAGGCGTGGGAGGCGGGGAAGAGCACGAGGCTCTCGCACTCAAAGCCCGCGTCCTTTGCCGCCCTCTCGGAAAGACCGGTCTGGGCAGCCGTAAGGCCGAAGACCTTTATCACCGAGGAGCCCATGGAGCCCCGGTAGACGCTGTCAAGGCCGCAGATGTTGTCGGCCGCTATCCTGCCCTGCTTGTTGGCGGGCCCGGCCAGGGGTATGAGAGCGGGCCTGCCGCTGATAAGGTTCGTGACCTGCGCGGCGTCGCCGACGGCGTATATGTCGGGACAGGAGGTCTGCATGCGCTCGTTCACGGCGATGCTGCCCTTAAGTCCCAGAGCCAGCCCCGCGTCCTTCGCCAGAGCGGATTCCGGCGCGACGCCCACGGCGAGCAGCAGCATGCCGCACTCAACAGGCAGATCGTCCTTCAGCTTCAGGACCAGCCCCTCCTCCGTCCTTTCGACGCTCATGAGGTCGGCGCCGAGCTTTAAGGCGATCCCGGCCTTTTTCATCTCCGCGTGGACGAAGCCCGCCATGTCGGCGTCGAGGTTCATCAGCAGATGGGGAGCCTTCTCTATGACAGTGACCTCGATGCCCAGCTCCTTCAGGTTCTCGGCCATCTCCAGGCCGATGAAGCCTCCGCCCAGGACAGCGGCCCTTTTGGGAGCCTTTTCGAGAGCGTAGTCCCTGATGGCATAGCAGTCCTCGACGGTCCTTAAGGTGAAGACGCCTTCGGAGCCGATGCCGGGTATGGGCAGGACCACCGGTCTCGCGCCGGGCGAGAGTATGAGCTTGTCGAAGCTCTCCTCGAAAACGCGGTCATTCTCAAGATCGCATACCGTAACCATTTTACGGTCAACATTTATCGATCTCACCTCGTGGCGGACTTTTACGTCTATCCTGAACCTCTCCCAAAAGCTCTCGGGGGTCTTGAGGGTCAGATCCTTCTTCTCTTGGATGGTCCCGCCGATGAAATAAGGCAGGCCGCAATTAGCGTATGAAACATAGCCCGAGCGCTCGAAGACCACGATCTCGGCCTTCTCG
>JAEEIC010000287.1 GCA_016281165.1 Bacillota bacterium
CCTGCAGGATAAGAACGAGCGCCGGAAGCTCGCCCTCCAGCGTAAGTACGGCAAGATCACGGCCCAGGAGTATAAGGATTCCCTCGCGGTTCTCGACAAGGCCTACGACGCCTTCTCCGTCCAGCAGCTCCAGCAGATAACCGACCACCAGCGGGCCGCCGTAGAGGCTATGATAGACCTCGCTGGGGGCCTTTCAGTCGAAGACCAGATCAAGGAGACCCGGGCACAGTTCAAGGCCGCCAGAAAGGCTTTGAGCGAGGATGTAACGAAGTCTGCGGAGGAGATTGCCTTCTACGAGCGGGGCCTGGCCGAGCAGGAGGCAGAGCAGATTCGCCAGATACGCCAGGCCGGCATCGACAAGACGGCGAAGAAGATTCAGGACGCCCTCGAGCTCTCATACAAGGATGACCTCCGGAACTTCTCCGATATCGAGACCGACAAGCTCGAGCTCGAGGTGGAGAAGCTCAAGCAGCTGGTGGCCGAGCGGAAGAAGGCCGGGCTCTCCACCTATGCCCAGGAGGCCGAGCTGGCCAAGAGCGAAGCGAAGCTCCGGCAGGCCGAGGCCAACAAGGAGCTGGCCATAGCGTGGAACAATGCCCGGGAGCAGTACCGGATCAAGAAGGAATATCTGGAGAAGGAGCTGGAGCTGGCCGAGCTCTCCGCAGAGCGCCGTGCCGAGCTGGAGGAGGAGCTGGCCCAGCTTATGGCCGAGCATAACCAGCAGAAGATAGACAACCTCCAGCAGTATGCGGACGCCGGAGTCCAGATTCTCACCAGCCTCAACTCCGTGTTCAAGTCCCTGGGCGACCGAGAGGTCGCGAAGGCCGAGGCTGACAACAACGCCAAGAAGAAGTCCCTCGACAAGTCCCTCAACGCCGGACTCATCAGCCAGAAGCAGTACGACGAGAAGGTGGCCCAGATGGACGCGGAGCTCGACAAGAAGAAGGCGAAGATAGCCCACGATCAGGCCGTCCGGGAGAAGGCGCTGGCCGTGGCGCAGGTGGCCATCAATACCGCCCTGGCTGTTATGAAAATCTGGGCCGAGGTTCCGAAGTTCGACTTCGGTGTCTCGACCGGTGTCCTCACCGGCATCGCCATAGCGCTGGGTGCTGCACAGATCGCGGCTATCCTCGCGGAGCCCATCCCCACCGCCCGCGAAGGTGGTAAGGTCAAGGGCCCGAAGCACGAGCAGGGAGGTGTCCTGGTGAACACCGAGGGCGACGAGCGCATCATCAGCTCCCGTCCCGCCAAGGCGTTCCCCGAGCTCCTTAACCTCATCAGCTACCTCGGGAAGCACGGCGGCATCCCGGACACGGGCTTTGCCGCCCGCAACGGCGGGGCCTCCCCCGTCTATGAGCAGCAGGCTGTGGATATCGACTATGATACCCTCGCGGCGAAAGTCGGCGAGCAGGTCGGGGAAGTCCTTCGCGGCATCAAGGTTTACACCGCCCTGCAGGACGTCCGGGATGCGGAGGAGGAATACGCCAAGATCGAGAACTCCGCGAAGATATGACGGTGTACGAGCTGGCCATATCCCTCCCGCCGGAGTCCCGCAAGATGCTCGCCAAGGCCGGCATCCTGGCCCCCAACATCGAGAGGAACATCTACGTCTATGAGCTTTTCAAGGGCTGCATAGACGCGGGTGTTCCCAAGATGGAGGCCTATCTTGAAGTCGGCCGGAAGTGCTACATCAGCGAAGACAACCTGCGGAAAATCATCCGCAAGATGTCGGAGGAAGTCGGCGATTGGTAAAAAAATTGGCCAATGTTTTCCAGAATTATTTCACCACCTTTGCCCCCGGAAGGTGATTGTATCACAAACACAAATCAAGCGCTATGATTGAAATTAAGCTCCATAATCCGGTCGCCAATGAGGCCAACGCCTGGCTCTATTGGTGGGACGGTTACGAGGGTGTCTTCTCCCTCGAGTTCGTCCAGAAGCTCTTTGACGAGCACCCTGACGAGAAGGATTTCAAGTTCAATATCCACTGCCCCGGCGGTGAAGTCGAGGAGGGCCTTGCCATCTACGACTGCCTCCGCACCTCCGGGCGGAATATCTATATGAACATCGAGGGCGGCTGCCACTCTATGGCCGTGACGCTCCTCCTTGCTGCCCCGAAGGAAAACCGCACCGCGAACCCGAACTGTCTCGCCCTCATCCACCAGGTGCAGGGCTACGCTGGCGGGAGCGCGGACGAGCTGGAGAAGGCGGCCGAGGAGGCGAGGATGCTGCAGAACAAGATTCTGGACATCTACGCCGACCGTACCGGGATGGATAGGGCCGAGCTCGAGACCATTATGAACGAGCAAAAGGAAAGGACCGCAGAGGAACTCCTCGCGTGGGGATTCATTTCGCGGATCAACGCCTATAATACCAATCTCAAACCATCAAAAAATCAACGCTTTATGAGCAAAGAAACGAAAAAGAACCTCAAGCAGCGTGCGAGTGAGTTCCTCAACTCCCTGCTGGGAGCCGTCGGCGTCGTGACGAACTACGAGTTCACCGACCCCGAGGGCAACGTCCTTTTCGAGACCGAAGAGGAGAGCGACGCCCTTGTCGAGGGCGAGACCAAGGCCTCCCCGGACGGTGTCTTCACCATCGCTGACGGCCGCACCGTGACCATCGAGGGCGGCGTCGTGACGAAGGTCGAAGAGGCTTCCGGCGACGGTGGCGAAGGGGACGGCGGCGAAGGCGGCGAGGAAGGCAACACCAAGACCGGCGAGGGCGAA
Organism: Bacillota bacterium; assembly: GCA_016281165.1. GTDB lineage: Bacteria > Bacillota > Clostridia > Peptostreptococcales > Anaerovoracaceae > RGIG2707. Next base: position 2,730 of record JAEEIC010000287.1, read on the forward strand.
ACGAACCTCGAGGAGCAGGTGACCAACCTGAAGGCCGAGAACGCCAGCCTCAAGCAGCAGCTGTCCGATGCGGCCGAGCTCATCAAGGAGCTCCGCGCCAACATCAAGTCCAACTACCAGGTGCCCGCCCGCCAGAACGGCCAGAAGCGGAACACCCGCGTCCAGACCACCGCGAAGACCTCCAGCGACATCAAGGAGGAAATCCGCAACAACCGCAAGAAGAACGGCCCGAAGGCCGAGTAATCCGTAACCCCTAAAAATCAAAGCACTATGCCTCAGAGATCAAAACTCGACCTTACGAAGTTCGACTTCAGTAAAGAGGAAATCAGGGCCATCAACGAGCTCGTTTTCGAGGAGCTCACCCAGGCCCCCGAGCTGGCTGCCCTCCATTCCATCTGGACGGGCATCGAGTACAAGAAGCAGATCGGCTTCATCACCGGCTCCGGCCTGGTGGGTAAGAAGAAGCAGGGCTGCAACCCCCAGGCGCAGGATTGGAACATCAACACCCGCGCCGTGGAGTGGGACCCCG
>JAEEIC010000288.1 GCA_016281165.1 Bacillota bacterium
ATGAGGGGCGAGCTCGGCGCCTTCGTCAACATCCTGCCCGGAAAAGACGGCCTGCTGCATATCTCCAAGATCTGCAAGCAGCACATCGCCAAGGTCACCGACGTCCTCAACATCGGCGACACCGTGACCGTCAGGATCGACGAGATAGACGAGAAGGACCGCATCAACCTGACCAGAAAGGGTCTGGAGAACACTCCGATCATCAAGGCCGGAGAAGAAGAAGAGTAGTCCGAAACAATACGCATAAGATCAAAGGGCCGGTATATCGCCGGCCTTTTGAGATTTTCACCAAAGATCCGGAGGTAAAAATGTATCAGTACAAGAAACTCTCCTGCGGAGCGGGCCTGGTGACCGAAAAGCTCGAACACGCCCAGGCGGCCAGCCTCGGCATATGGGTCGGAGCGGGCTCGGTCTGCGAGAACACCGACAATTCCGGCGTCTCTCACTATATCGAGCATATGTTCTTCAAGGGCACTTCGAGCAAAAACGCCGAGCAGCTGGCGAGAGCCATAGACGACCTGGGGGCTTCCGTCAACGCCTTCACGGGCAAGGAAGCGACCTGCTTCTACATCAAAGCCCTGACAGAGAGCTTCCCCGAGGCGACGGCCCTGCTTCTTGAGATGCTCACCGATCCCGCCCTTGACAGGACCGAGATGAAGCGCGAGAGGGGAGTCATCCTCGAAGAGATGAAGATGTACGAGGACAACCCCGAGGATCTGGCCATGGACCTCATAACCGGAAGGGTCTTCAAAGGGACGCCCCTCGCCAGGCCCGTCATCGGCAGCAGGAACTCACTCAAAAAGATCGACAGGGACGTCATCCTCTCGTATATCGGCGAGTACTACAAGGCCGAGAATATCGTCGTCGCCTGTGTGGGCCGATTTGACGAGAAGAGGCTCGAAGAGCAGGTAGACGAGGCATTGTCCCGCTTTGCAGGCAAAGCGCCCGAGAAGGCCGTTTACGGGCCTTCAAAGGCCAGGAGCTTCTCCAGCAGGGCGAAGGATATCGCCCAGTCGCACATCGCCCTCGCGAGACCCTCGCTCTCGCTCGGCTCAAAGGACTATTACGCCCAGGCGATAGTCAACGATGTGCTGGGCGGCAGCATGAGCTCAAGGCTCTTCCAGAACATCAGGGAGAAGAAGGGCCTCGCCTATACGGTCTACAGCGCGCCTCTCACATACTCGGCGATGGGCATGTTCTTCATCTACGCGGGCGTGAGCCTGGGAAGGGAGAAGGTCGCCGTCGGCGCCATCGCGGAGGAGCTCGAGAAGCTTGGAAAGGAAGGCCTTAAGCCTTCGGAGCTCGCCGTCTGCAAGCAGAGGCTCAAGAGCGGCTATATCTTCGGCCAGGAGACCATCGCCAACCGCATGAACGTCCTCGGCAAGAACCGACTGCTCTTAGGCCGCAATTTCAGCGACGAGGAGGTCATGGCGGAGATCGATTCCGTGACCCTGGACCAGGTCAACGCCATCTGCCGCGAGCTCTCCGACATCAGGACGTACAGCGGCGCCCTGGTAAGCCAGAGCAGGCTCGACATGAAGTCCCTTATAGGCTGAGGAGCGCGCCATGAAGAGGATCGCAGAATTCGAGCCCGTGAAGGGCTTCGCTCTTCCGGTCGAGATCCCCGTAAGGGCGACGAAGGGCTCCGCGGGATACGATATAAAGACCCCGGTCGATATAGATCTTGGACCGGGAGAGTCGCTCACGGTCGAAACGGGCCTTCGCTGCCGCATCGACGAGGGCTGGGTCCTGCTCATAATGCCCAAGTCGGGCCTCGGCTTCAAGTACAGGCTGCAGCTGGACAACACCGTCGGCGTGATCGACAGCGATTATTACTATGCTGACAACCAGGGCCACATCATGGTCAGGATCACCAACGATTCGAGAGAGGGGAAGACCCTGCACATAGACGCGGGCAGAGCCTTCGCCCAGGGCGTCTTCGTGCCCTTCGGCATCACGGTCAGTGACGAGGCCGAGGGCGAAAGGCACGGGGGCTTCGGGTCGACGAAGGTCTGATGATACGGTAATGCAGCAGATCGGACTGATATTTCAGCCCGATCCTTTCTTTCGTCCTGGAACTTGGACATTTTAACTGTGCAAATATCCTGTTATATTTTAACAAGATTGATTGCATAACTCTGAAACGGTATGTTCAAAATGATATATTGTGGACTTAAATAAGATTTGAACTCAAACAAAAAGCCGTCATCGGAAGGTGGCGGCTTTTAAAGTACGGTTTTCTGTACGCGATGCTTGACGTACAGATTCCTGTACGTTATAATAAGGCAGTAGTATTATGACAGAAAGGAGAAGCAGTATGAAGGCTGTAAACTACACTCAGTTCAGAGAGAACCTGAAAGCGAATCTGGATATGGTCTGCGAAGACTGCGAACTGATATACGTTACCCGCAAAGACAGCAGGAACGCCGTAGTCCTTTCCGAAGAAAGCTACAACAATCTGCTTGAGAACGTTTATGTCATGGGCAGCAAGGCTAATTACGACTGGCTGATGGAATCGAAAGCCCAGCTTGAGAAGGGCCGCTTCGCAATGCGCGGGCTTATCGATCCGGACAGCCCGGGGGATGGTCATGAATAAACTGTTCTCTGAAAACGGTTGGGCCGATTACGTCAGCTGGCGATCAGAAGACAGAAAAACTCTAAGGCGCATAAACCAGCTGATAGACGATATTGAAAGGAATGGCAATATGGGGATCGGAAAACCCGAAGCCTTAAGAGGCGATCTCTCCGGTTTTTGGAGCAGAAGGATCAATGACAAAGACAGGCTGATCTATAGGATAGAAGGGGACAATATCATTATCCTCTCCTGCAGGTATCATTACGGGAGGTGATCCATGGTCTTAAGAGAGACGCTGGAAGCGAGAGAATACGAGATCCTTTCTCCTTATGCCGCGAAGGCGGCGGAGAGCAGGGGAAGGAGGCGGCCCGAGGAGAAGTGCGACATGCGCACGGATTTCCAGCGGGACCGCGACCGCATCATACATTCGAAATCCTTAAGAAGGCTCATGCACAAGACCCAGGTCTTCCTCTCGCCCGAAGGAGACCACTTCCGCACGCGCCTCACCCACACTCTTGAGGTCTCGCAGATCTCCCGCACCGTCGCCAGAGCCTTGGATCTCAACGAAGATCTCACCGAGGCCATCGCCATGGGCCACGACCTGGGCCACACTCCCTTCGGCCATCACGGGGAGTTCTTCCTGAACGAGCACTTTCCGGGAGGCTTCTCGCACAACATCCAGAGCCTGCGCGTGGTCGATATACTCGACCGCAACGCGAAGGGCAACACCATGAATCTTACCGAAGAGGTGAGGGACGGCATCGTGAACCACAGCGGGCCCGACATGCCCTTTACGCTCGAAGGCAGGATAGTGCGCATCTGCGACCGCATCGCCTACATCAACCACGACATAGACGACGCCCTAAGGAGCGGCATCATCAGCACAGCTGATATCCCCGGGGACTGCCTCGAGCTCTTCGGCTCCAGCCACGGCGAGCGCATCGACAGCCTGGTAAAGGACCTGGTCAAGAACAGCGACGGCAAAAATGACATCATCCAGTCGGAGCAGTTCGCCTTTTATATGAACAAGCTGCGCGACTTCATGTTCGAGGCGGTATACAACAACCCGGTCGTGAAGGGCGCTTCCGAGACCATGAAGATAAACCATCTTTTGAGCAGCCTCTACGGCTATTATCTGGACCATCCCGAAAAGCTGCCCGCCGATCTTAAGGACGTGATCGAAGGGGAGGGCATCGAGACCGCGGTCAAGGACCACATCGCCGGCATGACCGACAGGTACGCGATCTCCGCTTTCCAGCAGATCTTCGTGCCCGAGGGCTGGAAGGTGAGATGAAGGGCATGAAAGCACTTCGTGGATTCTTTAGCGACGTTAAAAACGAGTTCACCCTCAAGGGCTTCCTCACTGTCATCGGTGCTTTTTTGTTCTCTCTTTCCATCGTCGGACTGCACGGCATGGTGAAGAGCCAGTTCATACTGCCCGTCTCCGAGGCGCTGGGCATCCCCCGCACCGCCGCCGTGCTCTGGGATTCTGCCGGAAAGCTTACAGGCATCGCCTCGTCCGCTCTCGTGGGCACGATCTACAAGAAGCTCGGTCCCAGGGGGCTCGTGCTTTTCGCCGCCTCCTGCGTCTCCTGCGGTTATCTCATGCTCGCTCTTCTTGTGGACAGCATACCGACGCTCTATCTTTCCGGACTTCTGATAGGCGCGGGCAACGCCCTGGCGGGAGGGCTCATGTTCTTCACCCTCGTCAAGCCCTGGTGGAACAAGGCCTTCGGGACCTTCTCCGCCATCTGCGGCACCGCGAGCGGGGTCGGAGGAGTCCTTTTCGTGAACAGCGTGACGAAGACCATCGAGAGCGGGGGCATCAGGGCCGGCGCTCTTAAGGTGGCGGCGCTGACGCTGGGCATCTCGCTGCTGAGCATCCCTCTGATGAATGAATCGCCGAACGACGTCCTGAGAAAGCAGGAGAGGGAAGAGAGAGAGGCCCGCGGCAGGGGCGGAAAGGCCGCCCGTAAGAAGAAAGAAAAGGACAGGCCCGCGGACGCCCAAAACGGGATCCCGGCCCTCGGTTACGGTGATTTCCTCAGGGAACCTCTCACCTGGCTGCTCTTCCTGATGATGTTCATGTCGGTATATAACGTTCCCAGCACGCTCTTCAGTCCCATCGCCGCCTGGAAGGGATACGACGATCCCAATATCGTCGGCGGCGCCGCTCTCACCGCCTTCTCGTTCATGCTGATCTGGACCAAGCTCGGCGCAGGAGCCTTGAGGGACGCTCTCGGCATGAAGTACGTCATCCCAATAATGTACAGCCCCGCGCTCATCTTCATCGTGCTGAACCGCTTCGCGACCGTGCCGCCGCAGCTCTATCCTTATGTGAGCGCCGTGATGGCTTTCTCAGCGACCTCGACCCAGCTGCTCGTCGGCTTCATAAACGTGCAGGCCTGGGGCAAGTATTTCAACGTCAGGGTGCAGGGACTCGTATGGATGGTCTTTCAGTCCTCGGGGCTGATCGCGGGCCCTCTGCAGCATCTTCCCCATGATCTCACCGGCTCGTACGATATCACTCTCGACGTGATGCTCGTATTCGTCCTCGCCCAGATCTTCGTCGGGCTCTACTGCCTGCGGCTGGGCAAAAAGGTGAACGAAAGGCTCGACAAAAAGTTCGGGATCACGGAGGCCTCTGCCGCGAAGCCTTAAAGCTTAAGCGCGGATCCACGCTCACAGCGCCGCCCTAAGGGCGGCGTTTTCGCGCGTCTGACGCCTTATGCCGCCGCGGGATATGCCCCGAAACTGTCCGCCCGCGCGGGAAGAATTTTTGGAAAAAGTAAAAAAGGAATATCCTGAAACGCGTTGAATATATAGTCGTGACTTTTCGGGGAGGCTATATGGAGAACAGTTCTTACAGCTCGGCAGTGGAAGAGATAAGGAGCAGGTGCAACATCGTCGACCTGATCTCTCCGCTGGTCCCTTTAAAGCGCTCGGGCAGCAATTATAAAGGCTGCTGCCCCTTCCACAAGGAGAAGACTCCCTCCTTCGTGGTCTCGGAGACCCGCCAGACCTACCACTGCTTCGGCTGCGGGGAGCACGGCGACGCCTTCAAGTTCATCATGAAGTACTACAACCGCACCTTCCCGGAGGCGGTGGAGCAGCTGGCAAGGCAGTACGGCGTCGAGATCAACACCGTATACGCCCGCCAGGGAAAGCTCAAGGAGCCCTATTACGAGGCCAACAGGCTCGCGGCCAGGTTCTTTTTCGCCAGCATGGCGGCAAAGGGCAGCAAGGGCTTCGAGTACATGACGAAAAGGGGGATAACCCCCCAGACCATAAAGAAATTCGGCATAGGCTACGCCATAGACAGCTGGACCGCTCTCACCGAGAGCCTTGAGAAGCAGGGCGTGAGTCCCGAGATGATGAGGGAGATATCCCTCTGCGGGCAGTCCCGCAAGAGCGGCAGGAACTACGACTACTTCAGAGGCCGCGTGATCTTCCCCATAATCAACACCCAGGGCAAGATCATAGGCTTCGGGGGCAGGGTGCTCGACAAGAGCGAGCCCAAGTACCTCAACTCCAACGAATCCCTCATATTCCAGAAGAGGCAGAACCTCTTCGGCCTCAATCTCACCAGGAGCGAGATACAAAAAGAGGGCTTCGCCTTCATCGTCGAGGGCTACATGGACGTGGTGGGGCTCTATCAGGCCGGAGTCAAAAACGTCTGCGCGAGCCTCGGCACCGCCCTGACCGAGGAGCAGGCGAGACTGCTCTCGCGCTACACCAAGAAGGTGGTGCTCTGCTACGACGCCGACAACGCCGGAAGGGCGGCGGCTCTGAAGGGCATAGACGTGCTCAGGAAAGCGGGCCTTGAGGTCAGGGTGCTGCACGTCGAAGACGGAAAGGATCCCGACGAGTACGTGAGGACCCACAGCAGGGCAGAGTTCCTTGAGATGATGGACCGGGTCTCCCTCTCCGACGTCGACTACAAGGTCAGGGTGCTCTCTCTTGAGAGCGACCTGGGATCGACGGCAGGCAGGCTCGATTTCTTCCGCAAGGCCGCCAAGGTGCTCTCCTCTCTGCCTCCGGTGGAGGCCGAGCTCTACATAGAGAAGGTCGCCCAGGACTACGGATTCTCCGAGGGAGCCCTGAGGAACCAGGTCACGGGGGACGCGAAGGACAGGGACGAAAAGCCCGCTCCCCCTCCCAGAGAAGAGAAGAAGCCCGCGCAGGCGGCGGATCAGGTCTACAGCGACGCCGACGTCCTGCTCGAAAAGACGGTCATAAGGCTCATAATGCTCAAGGCTTCGTACTTCGGGGAAGCGAGAGACCGGCAGGGCTTTTTCGTGACTCCCTCCGGCAGGAGCATATACGACGCTTTCTCAGAGCTCTACAGGGAGGACGCCGAGTTCGAGCTCTCCGACATGAAGGACAGGCTGAGCGAAGAGGCTCTTTCCTATTTCAGCTCGATACTGGAAGAGATCCAGCCGGGCGAGAACGACAGGAAGGCCTTCGACGACTGCCTGGAAAGGCTCGAGAAGCAGAGCCGCGCCAGAAGGATACAGGAGATAGGCGACATACTTTCCATGACCGATCCGGACACAGATCCGGCGTATATAAAACAGTTGACGGAAGAGCTGATCACGCTCAATCAGATGAACAAAAGGTAGGGTACCGGGTATATGAACAATCAGAACACAGAGACAAAGACTGCCGACAAGAACGCTCAGCTGGAGAGCCTGCTGGAAAAGGCCAAAAGATCCGGCGAGATCAAGGCTTCGGACGTCAACGAGATACTCTCCGAGATGAATGCCGACGCGGCCAGGGAGGACGCCTTCTACGAGGAGCTCGAGGCCAGCGGCATCAGCATCACGCCTGATTTCACCGACGAGGATCTCGATCTGCTCAATCTTGCCGATATCGACGATATCACCGACGATATAGACGAGGAGGTCCGCGAGGACGAAATCGAGACCGAAGACCTGACCGAG
>JAEEIC010000289.1 GCA_016281165.1 Bacillota bacterium
GTGCAGTGCTACGCCGGCAACGCGGCCAGAGGCATGAGCTACATCGCCCTGCACAACGGCGGGGGCGTCGGCATCGGCAAGGCCATCAACGGCGGCTTCGGCATGGTGCTGGACGGGTCCGAGAGGGTCGACACCATACTGCGCATGGCAATGCCCTGGGATACCATGGTGGGAGTCGCCAGGCGCAGCTGGGCCAGGAATGAGAACGCCATGGCGGTGGCGGCCGAGTACAACAAGGCTCAGGCCGGCCTCGACCACATCACCCTGCCCTTCATAGCGGACGACGAGGTCGTGAAGAAGGCTCTTCGGAAATAGAAGGAACGGCGAGGCTCCCGAGAATTAGAACTAATGTTACATAACGCATGTTCTAAACTCGGGAGCCGTTGATATTTGAGGGACAAGAAGACTTCACGCTGCGGCCCGGCGATCATGCGTATCGTCGCTTAAAGCGGGGCTTCGGCGAAACAGACAAAGCGCGAAAGAGGATGGATATGGCAGCTTTACTTGTAAAGAATATCGGCATGCTGGCGACGCCCGAGGGGCGCAGCGCGAAGAGGGGAAAGGAGCAGGGGCGCATAAGGATACTCAGGAACGCCTGGATACTCTGCGAAGACGGTCTGATCGCAGGGCTTGGAGAAGGCGAGGCTCCGGCTTTATGCGGCGGAACGCCCGGGGGCGGAGATGCTTCGGGCTGCGAGGTCATCGACGCCGGCGGCCGCCTGGTCACTCCCGGCCTGGTCGACGCCCACACCCATCTGATCTTCGGCGGCTGGAGGCAGTATGAGATGGAGCAGAAGCTTAAGGGCGTGCCGTATCTCGACATACTGGCCTCGGGCGGAGGCATACTCTCCACCGTAAGGGCGACCCGGTCGGCGACCGAAGACGAGCTCTATGACAAGGCGAAGCAGGCTCTTGACGAGATGCTCTCCTTCGGAACCACCACCTGCGAGGCCAAGAGCGGCTACGGCCTCGACGAAGAGACCGAGCTGCGCATGCTGAGGGTGATAAAGCGCCTGAACGAAGACCATCCCATCGACCTGGTTTCGACCTTCCTCGGCGCCCACGCCCTGCCGCCCGAATACAAGGACGACCGCGAGGGCTTCATCAGCCTGCTCTGCGATAAAGCGATCCCCGAAGTCGCAAATCAGGGCCTTGCCGAGTACTGCGACGTCTTCTGCGAAAAGGGAGTCTTTACCGCCGAAGAGACCCGGCGCATACTGCTGGCCGGTCAGAGATGCGGCCTTAAGTCCAAGATCCACGCCGATGAGATCGAAGCCATCGGAGGCTCGCAGCTGGCCGGCGAGATAGGGGCTGTCTCAGCCGAGCACCTGATAGTCTGCCCGGATGAAGGCATAGAGAGCATGGCGAAGGGGGGAACGGCCGCCTGCCTTCTGCCCGCCACCAGCTTTTATCTCGGAGCCTCCTTCGCTCCCGCCCGCAAAATGATCGACGCGGGAGTTGCCGTCGCCATGGCGACCGACTTCAACCCCGGGTCCTGCCCCTGCCTCAACATGCAGTTTGTGATCAACCTGGGCTGCTTAAGATACAAGCTGACCCCCGAAGAGGTGCTTACCGCCGTCACCTTAAACGGCGCCGCCGCCTGCGGCAGGGCAGAAAGCCGCGGAAGCATAGAGCCGGGCAAGCTGGCCGACTTCATCATCTGGGACGCTCCCGACCTCAACTACATCTGCTACAGGCTGGGCAGCAATCTGGCCTGGCAGGTTGTCAAATCCGGTATCGCGGTGAAGAAAAACGGGTAAAAGTGAAGAGAAAAGAGAAGAAAAACCGGCTTATATACAAAATAGCCCCGGTCACGGCCCTGGTACTTGTCCTTCTGCTCTGCGCGTCGAAAGCCCTCAAAGAGCCGGTGAGCGTCAGCAGGGTGAGTCTTACCGACGACATGCGCTTTGCCGGGAACTCCAAAATAAACACTGGCTCTGCGATCCTTTACACAAATAACGCGGGAAAGCGCGGGGATGTGGTGATCTGCGTCAACGCAGGCCACGGCACCGAAGGCGGGGGGAAGGTTATGACTCTGGCCCATCCCGACGGGAGCCCCAAGCTGACTAACGGGTCCAGCGATGCCGGGTCGATCGAAGTAATATCCATATCAGACGGCATGGTCTTTGCCGATAAGACCGAGGAGGCGTACGTGACCCTGAAAGAGGCGGTGCTTTTGCGCGACGAGCTTCTGTCGCGGGGCTACAGCGTGCTGATGATAAGGGAAGACATGGACGCTAAGCTGGACAATGTCGCCCGCACCGTCCTCGCCAACGCCTATGCCGACTGCCATGTATCGCTGCACTGGGATTCCACCGAAGAAGATAAGGGCGCTTTCTACATCGGCGTGCCCGAAGGCTTGAGGAGCATGGATCCGGTCAGCTCGGTCTGGGAGGAGAGCGAAGCTTTGGGAGCCGCCCTGATAGAAGGGCTGAAAGGCCGGGATGTCAGGATCTATAAGAGCGGGCGGGCGGCGTTGGACCTCACCCAGACTGCCTATTCGAGCATACCCAGCGTCGACATGGAGCTGGGCGACAAGACCTCGGACCACGGCGACGAGACTCTGGCGCTGCTGGCGAAAGGCCTTGCCGACGGTATAGACGCTTATTTCAGCCCGGAGCATTAGGAAGAAGCGGGGAAGATCCCGGAGCGGAGCTCAGGCCGGGCCGGCCGTTCGGCATATCAGTGTTTTTTCGCATTAATTTCGGCAGGCTTCGCTTTATTCCGAATAAAAGCGATCGTTAATTATAAAACTTGCCTTTCGGGGCAGGTTTTTTTCTTGCAAATGCGCCGACCATCTGTTATTATTGATTTGCAAATTATGAAATTGAATTTCAAATAATGAAAATCAGCGCAAATACCGGTCGATACACCGGAAAGAGCCTGCCCCTGAGGCGGGCGTGAAAGGAGCAGGACATGATCAATGCGGCGGGACGCGACGTCCCCGAATTCATCGAAGGCTACGGAAAGACAATACCCTACAGGGGCGCCTTCGCCTGCAGCGGCCGTCCCACGGTCATCGCTGAAGCCAGACGGCCCGGGAGCGCCGTCAGAGGCGAGAGCAAGCTCTGCGCCGATATCGATGAGGTCCTCGACAAGCTGGATCTTCACGACGGTATGACGTTCTCTTTCCATCACCACCTGCGCAACGGCGACTACGTGACCAATATGGTCATGCTGGCCATCATCAGGCGCGGCATAAAGGACATCCACCTGGCCTCCACCGGCCTTTTCGCCTGCAACGACCCGCTGGTGCCCTATATCGAAGACGGCACCATCAGCAGGATCAGCCTTTCGACCATAGGTCAGGGCGGCATCGCCAGGGCCATCTCGTCAGGAAAGCTCAAAAACCCCTGCGTATTCTACTCCCATGGAGGAAGGGCCTGTGCCGTTGAGAACGGCAGGCTTCACATAGACGTCGCCTTCATCGCGGCTCCCTCCGCCGACCCCGAAGGCAACATGAACGGCTGCATCGGCAAGAGCGCCTGCGGCTGCCTTTCCTACAATCATGCCGACGCTCAGCACGCGGACAGAGTAGTCGCGATCACCGACAATCTCGTACCGTACCCCTGCTGCCCGGCAGAGATAAGCGAGAATTTCGTCGATTACGTGGTGGCTGTGGACAGCATCGGTGACCCTGCGGGCATCGTAAGCGGAGCGACACAGATCACCACCGACGAAAAGCGCCTCGCAGTGGCAGGCATGTGCGCGGAGCTCCTCGACAAGGCCGGCTACATCAGGGAAGGCATCAACTTCCAGACCGGCGCCGGCGGCATCAGCCTCGCCGTCGCGGCCAAGATCAGAGAGCGCCTCATCGCCAAAAACATCAGGGGCGGCTTCGGTTCCGGCGGCATCACCTCGTATTTTGTCGACATGCTCCATGAAGGCCTGCTCAGGGCCCTCTGGGACGTACAGTGCTTCGACCAGCCGTCCATCGACAGCGTAGCCAATGACCCCGCCCACATGGTCATGAGCGGTTCCCACTACGGCAGCCCCGAGAACAAGGGCTGCGTGGCCAACAAGCTCGACGTTATGATACTGGGGGCCTTCGAGGTAGATACCGACTACAATATCAACGTCATCACCGGCTCCAACGGCGTCATCATGAGCGCCGCCGGAGGCAATCCCGACACCGCAGCAGGAGCCCGCATCTCCATCGTCGTAAGCATGCTGATGAAGAAAGGGCCCACCTGCTTCATCAAAAAGGCCGTCAACACCGTCACCACTCCGGGCGAGACCGTCGACGCGGTCGTGACCGACTACGGCATCGCCGTCAACCCCCTGCGGACCGACCTGCTCGAGGCCCTTAAGGACAGCGGGCTTCCCCTGGTCACCATCGAAGAGCTGCAGAAAAAGGGCGAAGAGCTGGGCGACGTCTACGGAGGCCCAAGGCTTGGCGAGCGCATCGTGGGCGTGGTCGAATACAGAGACGGCAGCGTCATCGACGTGGTGAGAGAAGTCGTCAAATAAGGCTCGAAGGAGCAGAAACGGCTGACGGAGGCCTTCAGCGCAGACGCGGACGCCCTGCCGGCAGGAATTCGAAGCGCAGGACGGAAGACATTGTTCCGCCGGAGTCCCGGAGGGCGTGCAGATAAACGTTAACGAAGCGGCATACCCGCTGAATGATAAAACAAAACCTCTGATGTTTAAGAAAAGGAGATAAAACCATGGCAGTAATGAGATCTATCTTTTATGTACCCGCCCACAGGATGGACTTCGTAGAGAAGTGCCCCAAGTATCCCGCGGACATAATCACCCTCGACCTTGAGGACGCAGTCCCCGCCACCGAGAAGGAGACCGCAAGAAAGAACGCTGCGGCCAACCTCAAGCACGTAGCCAGCGGCGGCGCCCAGGTCTACGTAAGACTCAACAACTGGGAGACCGGCATGACCAACGACGATCTGGAAGCTGTCGTATGGCCCGGCCTGGACGGCGTCACCCTCGCCAAGTGCGGCTGCGCCGACGACGTAAAGCGCCTCGACTGGAAGCTCGAAGAGCTGGAGCAGAGAAGAGGCATCCCCGTGGGGACAGTCAAGATCTCAATGCTCCTTGAGACCGCCAAGGGCGTCCAGAACGCCGGTGAGTGCTGCCTGGCCAGCAAGAGGAACGTCAACGCCATCTTCGGCGCCGTCGACTACTGCAAGGATATGAGAGTCACTCTGACCAACGAAGCATGGGAGCAGCTCTACGCCAGGTTCCAGGTGGGCGTAGCCTGCCGCACCGCCGGCATAGCCGCCATCGACGCCCCCTTCGTCGATTACAAGAACATGGAAGCCTTCGAGAAGAACGTCGCCGACGGCATCCAGATGGGCTTCGAAGGCAGAATGATCATCCATCCGGGACAGATCGAGACCTGCAACAGGATGTACGCTCCCGATCCCAAGACCCTGGAGTGGGCAAAGAAGATCGTGGTCGAGTTCGAGGAGAACGGGCTTGCCAAGGGCCTCGCAGCCATCAGCGTAGACGGCAAGATGGTAGACACCCCCGTCTACCTCAACGCCCTGGACATCGTCAACCGCCAGAAGGAGATCGACGCCAAGAACGCCGAGAGGCAGGCAAAGTAGGATACAGACCCGCGCATAGCGCGCGTGCCTTACGGAATGAAAGAGTCCCCGAAGCGCAAAGCTTCGGGGACTTCTGTTTCCTGAAGACCGGGGGCGCAAGCTCAGACCGGTCCGCTGCCTCCGGGCCTTAGCGCCGTCACTGCCTGTTGTATTCGCAGTAGCTGTCCTCCATCAGGGTGACTGTGCCGTCCTTCGATTCTATCGCGGTATACTCGTGGCTGGCGGAAGAAGCGTCCAGCTCCAGCTCGTGCTGATCAGCGGGTATGATCTCATACAGGGTCTCCGGGCCTTCGACCCAGGTGGTGATGCCCCTCAGTATCAGGGTCCGGGTGGCGGCGTCGTATTCCGGCGCGTATTCAATGCAGACCACGTCCCCGCCGTACCAGGAGAGGTCGGGCTCCTTCTCTATCACGCTGCCTCCGTTCATGATCAGGACAGTTCGGCAGTCGTCGATATCGATCCAGGTGCCCATGAAAGATTCGATCGTGAGGGGCTCCTTGCCCGAGACGGCGATGTCGATCTTGGGGACGCTGACGGTGAAGGGCACCGTGAATTCGGGCTCGTCCTTCTCAAGATCGGCGTCGGGCCTGAAGAACTCCACCGTGTGGGGCCAGCCGGAGAGCATGAAGCCCATGAGGGTGGCCGAGGACTTCACTTCTCCGCTCTCGGGCCATTTGCCGGTCCAGTTGTTCTTATTCGCGTCCTTGCTTAAGGGGGCGAAGCGGAATA
>JAEEIC010000290.1 GCA_016281165.1 Bacillota bacterium
CATGATAATACTGGACGCCGACCGCTTCGGCCTCTCGCAGCTCTACCAGCTGAGGGGCAGGGTGGGGCGCTCCAACCGCATGGCCTACGCTTACCTGATGTATAAGAAGGACAAGGTCCTCTCGGAGATCGCCGAAAAGAGGCTCAGGGCCATCAGGGAATTCACCGAGTTTGGCGCGGGCTTCAGGGTCGCCATGAGAGACCTTGAGCTCAGGGGAGCCGGAAACATCCTGGGCGTCGAACAGTCGGGCCACATGCTCTCCATAGGCTACGAGCTCTACTGCAAGCTGGTGGAGGAGGCCGTGAACGAGCTGAGGGGCGGCCCGGCGGAAGAGGCTCCCATCTCTTCGGACACCGAGGTCAAGCTCCCGGTATCGGCCTTCCTGCCCGAGACCTACGTCTCGGACGAGCTCACGAGGCTGGCCATGTACAAGAGGATATCCTCGGTCGCCTCGCCTCAGGACAGGCTGGAGGTCACGGACGAGCTCCTGGACCGCTTCGGAGACCTGCCGAAGGAGGCGGAGGACCTGCTGGACGTCGCCATGATACACAACATGGGGGCGAGGCTGGGCATCGCCAGGGTCGTGCAGCAAAAAGACAGGCTGGTCTTCGTCTTCGACGAGCGCAACGCCTTCACTCCCGAGCTCTTCCTGCAGCTTTTGGACCGCTTCGGCCAAAAGCTCACGGTCTACGGCGGCAGCGCTCCCAGGCTCTCGCTCTTCTTCGACAAGGGCTCGGCTCCCGCTTCGCAGGCTCTGGAGCTTTTAGAGATCATGACGAAAAAGGCAAAGGCCTCCTGAGAGCGCAAAGCCCCTGACGCCGGCTCCACTTGAAAAACAAGGCTCTTCGGTATATCATAACTGGAGTATGAAAGGTCCCTCGGAGCGCGCATGTGATGGAACAGAAAGATAACAAGAACAGATCCTTCATCGGCGGGACGGTCATCCTCGGTCTCGCCGGTCTCATAATCAAGGTGCTGGGCGCCGCCTTCAGGATCCCTCTGGGCAACATCATCGGCGCCGCCGGCATGGGCTATTACCAGAAGGCCTATCCCATCTACAACCTCTTTCTGACCCTGGCCATAGCCGGCATCCCCACGGCCATCGCCCGCATGGTCGCGGAGAGGAACGCCCTCGACAAGCCCTACGAGGCCTACAAGGTCTTCAGGGCCAGCTTCATACTGCTGCTCTGCACGGGCGTCATCAACTCCTCGCTGCTCTTCTTCGGCGCGAAATGGATCACCTATTCCTACATGGAGACCCCCGAGGCCATCTACTGCATGAAGGCCATCGCCCCGGCCCTGCTGCTCTGCCCCCTGATGTCCGCCTTCAGAGGCTACTTCCAGGGCAGGCAGAACATGAAGCCCACGGCGGCGTCGCAGGTCATCGAGCAGGTCTTCAGGGTGGCCGTAGGCCTGGGCCTCGCCATCGCCCTGCTGCCCAGGGGCGTCGAGTACGCCGCCGCCGGAGCCAGCTTCGGCGCCACCGCGGGAGGCCTCTTCGGCTTCCTCGGCATCTGGGCCGTCTATATGATGAACAGGAAGAGCATACGCTCGGAGTTCGAGGGACACACCCTTGAAGGCGGCCAGAGCTACGGCGGGATACTCAGGGAGATACTCGTCATCGCCGTCCCCATAACCATAGGCTCCGCCGTCCTTCCCATCATGAACGCCATCGACATGATGGTGGTGGAGAAGAGGCTCATCGCCATAGGCTACAGCAGGCAGATCGCCAATTCCCTCTACGGCGAGCTCACGGGCTTCGCCCAGCCCCTGATCAACTTCCCGCAGGTGCTCACCCAGGCGGTCTGCATCAGCATGGTGCCCCTCGTGGCCTCGGCCTTCAAGAGAAAAGAGACCGTCTTCATGCAGGACAGCATACGTCTGGGCATACGCTACGCGGTCATCATCGCCATGCCCTGCGCCATCGGCATGAGCGTGCTCTCAAAGCCCATACTGATGCTGCTCTATCCCGGGCAGAGGGAGAGCGCGGTGAACGCCGCCCCCTGCCTCGCCATACTGGCCATCAGCGTCATCTTCCTGGGGCTGGTCCACACTCTCACGGGCATACTGCAGGGAGTCGGAAAGCAGATCGTCCCCGTGAGGAACCTGGCCGTGGGGGCCGTCAGCAAGGTCCTGGTCACCTTCACCCTCACCGGCATCCCCGCCCTCAACGTAAAGGGAGCGGCCTGCGGCACCCTGACCGCCTACGCCGTCGCCGCCATACTCGACCTCATCGGCGTCATTAAATATACCGGGACGAAGATCGACTATGTCCTGAGCTTCGGAAAGCCTCTCGGGGCCTCCCTCATCATGGGAGCCGCCGCCAGGCTCGCTTATGAGCTCGCTCACAGGGCCCTGGGCAACGCGCTCTCGGTCGTGATCGCCATCGGCGCCGGCGCCGTCGTATACGTATTGATGATATTCGCCCTCAAGGCCATCGCCCCGAACGAGATAGAAGGCCTGCCCAAGGGGAAGGCCCTGCTGAAGCTGCTCAGAAAGGTCAAACTGGTGAGATAGATGTACGAAGAACTGTTCAAAAAGGCGCAGACCACCGAAGAGGCTGTCGGGCGCCTGGCGCGCGTAGTGAAGGTCTTAAGGGCCCCGGACGGCTGCCCCTGGGACAGGGTCCAGACTCACGCGACCCTCATCAGGAGCATGATAGAAGAGGCCTACGAGGCGGTCGAGGCCATAGAGAGCGGCAGCATGGAGAACCTCAGGGAAGAGCTGGGAGACGTGCTGCTGCAGGTCGTGATGCACGCCGAGATCGCGGACGAGGAGGGGCTCTTTTCCCTTAAGGAAGTGGCGGAGGACGAATCCGAGAAGATGCTGCGCCGCCATCCCCACGTTTTCGCCGAAAAGCTTGAATATCAAGGTGAAAACAGTTCCATGTCAGTTGACAACGTGCTCGATCTATGGGAAAATATAAAGAGTGCGGAGAAAGCCAAACGCCCTGTAAAACAGGCTATGGACGAGATCCCCAGGCAGCTTCCGGCCCTTCTTCGGGCCGAAAAGATCCAAAAGAAGGCGGCCAAGGTGGGGTTCGACTGGCCCGACGTGAGCGGGGCTTTCGACAAGACGGCGGAAGAGCTCTCCGAGCTCAAGGAGGCTTTCGCCGGTCAGCAGGGTCAGGACAGGATGAGAGAGGAACTCGGCGATCTGCTCTTCGCGGTCGTCAACGCCGCCCGCTTCCTGGACGTCGATCCTGAAGACGCGCTGAACGCGGCGTCCCGCAAGTTCATGGACCGTTTTTCGTACATCGAGCAGCGGGCCCTCGCCTCGGGAAGATCCCTTGAGGATATGACTCTCGGCGAGATGGACGCCTTGTGGAACGAAGCAAAAGAAAAAGAAAGATAAGCCCCAAGGGCGATAACAGGAGGAGAAAATGAACAAAGCTGAATTGATCGCAAAAGTTGCCGAGAACACCGGACTCACCAAGAAGGACACCGAAGTCACCGTAAACGCTCTCGTAGAA
>JAEEIC010000291.1 GCA_016281165.1 Bacillota bacterium
CTCATGGCCAGGGAGCTGGGGGACGAGTACAGGGAGGGCGGCTTTACCGTCATCGAGCCGGCGGCCTTCGGGGGGCGCGTAAGGAGCTACGACGCCTTCAGCGCCGGGAGCGGCGAGCGTCTTGAGAGCTTCGCCGCCGGATATCCCGCCAAGAAGCCCATGAATTTTGGCGGGGTCCTCTTCACGCCGGACGCGAGAGAGCTCATGAGCAGGCACGTGGCGGCCCTGGCGGGCTCCCGCGAGGCCTTAGCCCAGGCCTATGAAGAGCGCATCCGGGCCATCGAAGCCCGGCATGAGGACGAGATCGCCTCGTACCGCGCGAGGCTCGACGACCAGATACGCGAGGACCTGCGTCTGGAGAGGATGATAGAGAGCCTGCAGGAGGAGAGCGCGAAGGAGCGCGACAGCCTGCGGAAAAGATATGAGGAGGAGCTCGCGCGCCTGAACACCGAATACGAGAAGTGCCTTGAAGAGCTCGAGCGCCGCCGCGCCCTTGAGCGCAGGCCCGCCGACGTCAGGCTGATCGCGGACTGGGCGGAAAAGGAGTTCGGCGGCCGGCTGATAATGCACGAAAGGGCGAAGGATCTGCTCTCGGGCCTCAGGCCCGGCGAGTGGGACGCCGGCCTCATCTGCGACGCCCTGGAGTTCCTCGCGAGCGATTACCGTGACAAGCTGATGGGGCTCATCAGCGACGACGCGATGAGGGAGAACTGCAGCCGCAAGTACGGCAGGCCCTTCGACGTGGCGAGGCTCAACTTCTCCTCCGTTCAGGCGGCCATGAAGGAGTATAAGATCAAATATTATCCCGACAGGAACGGGAAGCCTTCAGACAGCCTGCTCGATCTTCACCTGCGCGTGGGGAACACCAGCGAGGACCTCCTCAGGATATATTTCCTCTTCGACAGCGAAAAGAAGCTCGTCGTCGTGGGCTCTCTTCCCAGGCACCTGCCCACCATGAGCTACAGGTAGGGCGGCCTGCTTCCTTTTCGGGCGGTCCGCGGCGTTTTCCCGCCGGGAGGCTTTTTCTTGTATCGCTCCCGCGAAAAATGTATAATAAGATCGCAAGAGATTTGAGCTGAGCGGAAAGGCCCCGCGGCCGCGGCCTTTCCGAGATGACAGGAGAGCAGATGTATCAGGCTTTATACCGCAGCTTCAGGCCCGAGACCTTTGAGAGCCTCGTGGGCCAGGAGCACATCGTAAGGATACTGAAGAACCAGATCGCGTCCGGCACCACCGGCCACGCCTATCTTTTCTGCGGCACCAGGGGCACGGGCAAGACCACCACGGCGAGGATACTCGCCAAGGCTCTCAACTGCACGGGAGAGGGCGAGAAGCCCTGCGGAGAATGCCCCGCCTGCAGAGCCATCGCCGCCGGATCCTTCCTCGACGTGATCGAGATAGACGCGGCCTCCAACAACGGAGTCGACGACGTGAGGATCTTAAGAGAAGAGGTCAACTTCCCTCCCGCCGTGGGCCGCACCAAGGTCTACATCATCGACGAGGCCCACATGCTGACCCCTCAGGCCTGCAACGCCCTGCTCAAGACGCTGGAGGAGCCTCCGGCGAGCACCGTCTTCATCCTTGCCACCACCGATCCCGCCAAGCTCCCCTCCACCATACTCTCCCGCTGCATCAGGCTCGATTTCAAGCGCGTCCCCGAAGAAAAGATACTCGCCAGATTCGAAGAGATCTGCAAGGAGCTCGGCGTGGATGCCAAACGCGACGCTCTCGCCCTCATCGCCTCCCAGGCCGACGGCTCGGTGAGAGACGGGCTCTCGCTTTTAGACCGCTGCATCGCCGGCAGCGCGAGCCTCACCAGGGACGACGTGCTCTTCCTGCTCGGAGTCTCGGGGGTCGAGACATACATAAGCATCACCAGGTCCATGATAGAAGGAGACACGGGAGCGGCGCTCTCGCAGTTCGCGCAGGTGCTGGCCGAGGGCAAGGAGGCCGTGCGCTTCACGCGGGACTGGATAGGGCATTTGAGAGACCTGCTCATAGTCAAATACGTGGCGAAGCCCCAACAGCTGCTCAGTGTGTCCGACGAGGACCTAGCCAGGCTCAAGGCCCAGAGCGCGGCGGCGGAGGTCGATTTCCTGAGGGCCGCGATAACCTCTCTTTCGCGGGCTCTTGCCGACGCCAGGTGGGCTCCCCGTCCCAGGATAATAATAGAGATGGCGATAGTCGATATCTGCGCCCTGCGGCAGGAGCATTAGTTCCTGCTGTTTTTGGTGTTGATGATATATACGCGATAATTGATAACAGTCATAAAAAGGAGGAGAATCATGACAGTACAGGAAATGAAAGCAGCGGCCTGCAAGGCCATCCAGGACCACGCCGAAGACATCATCGCTTTAGCGACTGCCATCGAGCTGGAGCCCGAGCTGGGCTACAAGGAATTCAAGACCGCGGCCAAGGTGCAGGCTGAGCTCGACAAGCTGGGCTTTGAGCACAAGGACGGAGTCGCGATCACCGGCATCATCACCCCCGTCGAGGGCCGCGATCACAAGGCCAAGGTCGCCATCATGGGCGAGCTCGACGCCGTTCTCGTTCCCGGCTGCCCCACCGCCGATCCCGTCACCGGCGCCGCCCACTGCTGCGGACACAACGCCCAGTCGGCTTCCGTCATCGGCGTCGCCTACGCTCTCAAGGAGACCGGCATCATGAAGGAGCTCGACGGCGACATCGTGCTCATGCACGTCCCCTCCGAGGAGTTCGTTGAGCTCGAGTACAGAAAAGGCCTCATCGATGAGGGCAAGATCTCTCTCATCGGCGGCAAGCAGGAGTTCATCAAGCTCGGC
Organism: Bacillota bacterium; assembly: GCA_016281165.1. GTDB lineage: Bacteria > Bacillota > Clostridia > Peptostreptococcales > Anaerovoracaceae > RGIG2707. Next base: position 2,802 of record JAEEIC010000291.1, read on the forward strand.
GCCATGGACGATATCGACATGATGATCATGCAGCACACCTCC
>JAEEIC010000292.1 GCA_016281165.1 Bacillota bacterium
CATTGTACCCATAAAGAACCTCCTTTGCTTTATGTTCCGCGCGGGCCGTCGATAAAGACGATATTCCGGTCCGCGTTGATGATCTTGGCAGTATCGATATGACTGCGCCTATGATAACGCGTATATTATACACCCTGCGGGGATTTTGCGCCACAACAGTTTACTGAAGTTGAGACGGCCCGGTCCCGCTCCGGCAGCCGTCCGATCCCTTAAATGATCGTTTTTCAGCTTTTATCGAAGGCGAAATTCGTTTATTATATCTTTATTGCTGCAGGGCGCGGGCTGAGGTCCCGCGTTCAGCGAAAGGATATGTACCCGATGAAAAGATCTATCGTATTCATTCTCAACGCGGCCATGTCGGTCCTTTTGGGGATCGCGGCGGTATACATGCTCTCGTTTTTGAACATGGTGCCGCGCTCCATGCAGGTCGACCTGCCCCACTACATGTATCCCGATATCATGCCGGCCTCCGGGACGCGCGCCTATGACGCCGAGAAGGCCAGGGAACGGCTGAAGCTGAAGTTCCGGCGTCAGCTGACAGAAATGGGCATCATCGAGGAGGAGAAGCCCGAGCCCTACGTCCCGACGCCCAGGGCGGAAGCGGGGAGCCGCCTGACCCCTTACGGCTATAAACATTTCGCGGAGCCCTTCGGCCTCAGCCTCGCCGGGCAGGGCTATCTCGTCCCCGGGACAGGCGAAGAGAAGGACCGTTTCTATTGCCCCGGCCCGGACGGGAGCTGGTACGTCTATGACGCGGGCAGCGGAGAGCTCACTAAGGCTCCTGAAGACGCCTCTTTCATCCCCTGCTCATATGAGGACATCATCACCTTCAGGGTCAGCCGCGACCCCTCGGCGCCCGTTTCCTCCGATCTGGAGGAGATACTCGCGGAGTCGGCCCCGGCGCAGGATCTCGGAAAGCTGGCGAAGGCTGCCGCCGAGTGCTTCGGCACTAAAAGGATGACCGGGGCGGATTTCGCCTCGCTCCTTCAGTACCGGGCCGCCGGCCTCTTCCTCGGCTTTAAGGACAAGACTCAGTCGGAGCAGCAGGGCATGGCGTATTATCTCTCCGGCGACAGCAGGGATAACATAACGCAGGTCATCTACAACACGCATCACGCGGAGTTTCACGAAAAGAGCGCGAAGCTGGGCGCGGAAGTAATATCTTCCGCCGTCAGTGACGAGTTCTATACCTTCGACGCGAAGACGGGGACGGTAGGGAAAATAAGCTTCTGGCCCGGCGAGGCCGACAAGGGCCTGAGAGAGACGAAGGTCGGGACCCTCCCCGAAGGGCATAAGGACGCTCCCACGGTGGGGCTCATGGGGAAAAAGCTCTGCGCTGTCTTCGCCGGAGGCTCTTCCGTTCAGATGATGGACCTGGGAAGCGGTCAGGTGAGCGGGCTCCCGAAGCTCTCTCTTGAGGAAGGCAGCTTCGAAAGCGCGTCCTTCGTCTTCGGGACGGACCGGCTGGTCCTCTTCTATACCACGGCAAAGGCTCCCGGGGAGCTGAAGGTCTCGGAGCTTCTTTACAGCGATCTGGAGGATTGATCTTATGGAAACGTTAAGCGAACTAAAAAAAAGAGAACGGGGATTCTTCTACGCGCTGCCCGGCCTGCTGCTGGCAGCCTTCCACATGGTGGTCGCCTACGCGGTGCTGCCGGTCGGAAACGGCATGAGAGACGGAGACTTTCTGCCCGGGCTGTTTGAGGGCGTCATCGGCGTCGTCCTTTACGGCGGCCTGGCCTGCTGCGTGATCATGGCGATCTTTACGAAGCGCTGCTGGGCCGTTCTGGAATACATCGGGATCGTCACGGCGGCCCGCCTGCTCCTTCCCGTCATCGGCAGGATAGGCGGAGAGCTGGTCATCGGCCTCGTCGTCGTCATGATCTTCCTGATGTTCGGCGGCATAGCCCTCGTCTTTCTTCTGGCCGGCGTGCTCGGCCCCATCTTCGGCGGGGTCGTAGGCGCGGGGCTCAGCGTCGCCGGAGTGGTCTATCTGGTGCTTCCGGCCATGGGAGTGCTAGTCCTCATCGCCATGGTGGTCAGCGCGCTCACCGGGGCCTTCGAAGGCGCCGGGCTGCTGGGACAGCTCTTTACCAAGTTCATCCCGCTGCTCTAGGAGCTTCGCGGAATGCAGGCTCCGCGCGCCGGTCTGCATCGCCTGCCGGGCTGACCGCGTTTCATCGCCCGGCCTTACGGACCGCTCCTATTTGTCTGAAATATGAACTGTCAACGGACAGATAAATCGGTTATAATTATAATAGAAAAATATGGGCCCGGAAGCCTCCGGGCCTTCGGCAAACCGCCCCTGTGATGATAAAACGGAGGAATTTATGGACTACAAGCGTTATATAATCGATGTTATCGATCAGAAAAAGGACTATTACAACGAGCTTGCCCTCAAGATCCACGACCATCCCGAGACCGCCTACAACGAGGTCAAGGCCTGCGAATGGATGGCCCAGGCTCTGAGGGAGAACGGCTTTGAGGTCGAGACCGGTCTCTACGGCATGCCCACGTCCATCAGGGCGACCTGGGGCAACGGCCATCCCGTCATCGGCCTTCTCGCCGAGTACGACGCCCTTCCCGGGCTCTCCCAGAAGCAGAGCGTCGTCCACGATCCCGAGGTCGCGGGAGGCCCCGGACACGGCTGCGGCCACAACCTTCTCGGCACCGCGACCCTCGCCGCGGCCCTGGGCATGAAGGCCGACCTTGAGGAGAACAAGCTCCCCG
>JAEEIC010000293.1 GCA_016281165.1 Bacillota bacterium
CGTCTTTTTCACTTGCCATCTTGAGCCTTTCTCCGGAGGTGATCCGGCATGCCCGGCTGGGCCTCACATCGTCCGGGGGACGCGCCTCTTTTACCTTCATTATACATTTTTCCGCGCCCGAATTGTAGTGCCGCGCCGGATTTATGGGCTTTTGCGCAAAAGGCTTTACCGTGGGACGTTTTTGTAGTATCATCGGCTTTGCGCGCATAGCGCGGGAGGTGCCACGATGCAGTACAGCGAGCAGTTCATTGCGGAAAAAGTCCGGGAAGCGTATGAAGAAGGCCTGAAGAGCACGAGCCGGGGCACGGTCGCCAGCTACATACCCGAGCTGGCGAAGTCCGACGGTTCCGATTTCGGTATCTGCGTGATGCTGGGCAGCGGAAAGCTCATAGAATTCGGCGATACGCAGAAGCGCTTCTCCATCCAGAGCATAAGCAAGATCATCAGCCTCGCCGTGGCGCTGAAGCTCCTGGGCGACGCCGAGGTCTTCTCCGGCGTGCAGATGGAGCCTTCGGGAGATTCCTTCAACTCCATACTCAAGCTCGATACCGCCAGCGACAAGCCCTACAATCCCCTCATAAACGCGGGAGCGATACAGGTGACCGGCGATCTGGCGAACGTCGTGGGCTTCGATGAGCTGCTGGGCTTCGCGAGGGAGTTCTGCCGGGACGACGAGATCTGCCTCAATGAGGCGGTGTACCATTCCGAGGCCGCGACCGGAGACCGCAACCGGGCCATCGCCTATCTTCTGAAGAGCAAGGGCGTGCTCAGGAGCGATCCTCTCAAGACCGTGGACCTGTATTTCAGGATGTGCAGCCTGAACGTCAGCGCCAGGAGCCTGGCGGGCCTCGCGTCGCTTCTGGCCAACCGCGGAATAGACATCGTAAGCGGCAGGCGCCTTCTTGACGACTATCATATCCGTGTCATCAATACCCTCATGTTCACCTGCGGCCTCTACGACGGCTCGGGCGAGTTCGCCGTAAAGGCGGGGATCCCGGCCAAGAGCGGGGTCGGCGGCGGTATCTGCGCTCCCGCCAGAGCGGGCATGGGCATCGGCACCTACGGGCCGGCCCTCGACGCCCGCGGCAACAGCGTCGGCGGTATCTCGGCTATCTGCAGCCTTTCTGACGCTTTGGGCATGCACATGCTGCAGTAAGGTCCGGGGACCGGGTCTTCGCGAAAAACGTGTTTTTAAACGGGCTTTTGCCCGTTTTTTTGTATTTATGAAGCTTTCTTTCACAAATATCCGACCTTTCCTCCATTTTCGGCACACTTTTTCTCCCTTTTTCACTGATATCATCCCATCATCGAAAGGAGAAAGACCATGCAGCAGTCAACGTTCCTGAGGAAGGAAAAGAAGTATATGATCAGCCCCGGCCAGCAGAACAGGCTCATGAGCCTGGCGGCGGAGAGGCTGGTCCCGGCGGAATACGCGGACAGCCTCGTGACCAGCGTATACCTCGACACTCCGGACTTTTCCATGATCGGAAGATCGGTCGAAGCCGGATACGAAGGGTACGCGTACAAGGAGAAGCTGCGCCTTCGCTGCTACGGCAGGGCGGACGACGGGAGCACGATCTTTTTCGAGGTCAAGAAGAAGTATCTGGGGATGGTCTCCAAGCGCAGGATAGCGACAGACCTGCGCGGCCTGGAAGCGTACCTCAGGGAGGGGATACTGCCGGAAAAAAGCCAGATCATGTCCGAGCTGGACTATACCATGCGAAAGAACGGACAGCCGCGTCCCGTAATGCTCATCGCTTACGACAGACAGGCCTATGTGAGTCCTGACGACCCGGAGCTGAGAGTCACCTTCGACCGGAACGTGAGGTTCCGCACCGAAGACCTCGATCCCCGGCTGGGAACGGCGGGCAGAAGGATACTGCCGCCGGGGACCCTGCTTCTCGAGATCAAGACGGCAGGCTCCATGCCCCTTTGGCTCGCCGGAGCTTTGAACGGGGCGGATATACGTCCGTCCAGCTTTTCGAAGGCGGGCGAAGCCTTAAGGATCATCAGCGGAAAAACAGAAAGTGAGGAAAAAAGATGCAAAATTTATTCGCTTCAGTCATACAGGGAGATCTCACCCTCGCGGGCTACGCCCTCTGCATGCTCTGCGCTTTTATCTGCGGCGCGGTGATAAGGTACTCGGTCTCGCGGGGAGAATATCTCAGCAGGAGCATGGGTTCGGCCCTGCTGGTACTGCCGGCCATAGTCTGCACCGTCATCATGATGGTGAGCGGCAGCATAGGAACAGGACTTGCGGTCGCCGGCACCTTCGCCCTGGTGAGGTTCAGGTCACTGCCCGGCAGCGCGAAGGAGATCGTCAGCATATTCCTGGCCGTCGCCGCGGGCCTGGCCTGCTCCACCGGTTATCTCGCCATCGCCCTTATATTCACCCTGGCGGTCTCCGCCGTCATGGCGGTGAGCTCGGGTCTGGCGGTAAAGGCGGACAGGCAGCAGAGGCTGGTGGTCGCGATCCCCGAGAGCCTTGAGTTCACCGGGATCTTCAGCGACATATTCGGCGAGTACCTGAGCGACTGGCAGCTCGAAAGGGCGAAGACGGCCAGCATGGGCAGTCTCTACAAGCTCTATTACCGTATCGAGATGAAGGATACGGGGCGTCTGAAGGAGTTCATCGACGCGCTGAGAGAGCGCAACGGCAATCTGGAGGTCTCCGTGGGGACCTACGCGGAAGGAGGAGAAACACTGTGAAGAACATTAAGGATATAAAGAAAAAAGCGGCCCTGGGGCTGAGCCTTACGCTGGCCCTCGGCCTTCTCGCCGGCTGCGGCGCGGGGAGCATAAGCCTGGGAGGCGGCGCCGCGGCATCCGCGCCTGCTGGCAGCGAAAGCGCCCCGCTCTTCGGCGGGAGCTCCGTCAGCGTGAGCGCTTCGAAGCTCGCCGAGACAGAGCTCGACGGCATCGCCTGCCTCACCGTCAGCAGCGGGGGCAGCTATACGCTCAGCGGCGTCTACGAAGATCAGATGATACTGGTCGACGCCAAAGGCCAGAATGTGGAGCTGGTGCTGGACGGCCTCACGCTCAGCAATTCCAAGGGTCCCGCCATCTACGTGAGGGCGGCGAAGACAGTCACGATCACCTTAGCCCCGGGCAGCGTGAACAGCCTGTCCGACGGCGGCAGCTATGATATCGAAGACGATGATTCCAGCCTCGACGGCTGCGTCTTCAGCAAGGCCGATCTGGAGCTCGCCGGCAGCGGCAGCGTTCAGATCAGCGGCAATTACAAGCACGGCATAGTCTCCAAGGATACATTGACCGTCGAGAGCGGGAGCTGGCAGATCAGCTCCGTCAAGACAGGCGTCCAGGGCAAGGACAGCATAGACGTGAACGGCGGCAGCCTGCTCATCGCGGCCGGCACCAACGGCATGGCCAGCGACGGCGCTCTTTCCGTGAACGGCGGCAGCGTGAACGTCTCCCAGAGCAAGGAGGGCCTTGAGGCGGCGGTCGTGAATATCAGCGGCGGCGAGACTTATATCGACGCCTCCGACGACGGAATCAACGCTTCCGACCCCGACTCGTCCTCGGGCAAGGGCCTGGGCTTCGGTGTGATGAGCCCCGCGGGCGGATCCTCATCCTGCGCGATCAACATCAGCGGCGGCAGGCTGTATGTAGCCTCCGGCGGCGACGGGATCGATTCCAACGGCAGCATCGATATCAGCGGCGGCGAGATCTACGTCGACGGCCCCGTCTCAAACGGCGACCAGGCTGTGGACTGGCAGACCGCGGGAAATGTGACGGGCGGCACCATGATAGCGACGGGCTCCGCCGGTATGGCCTCCAACGTGACTTCGTCCGAGGGCCAGGGTACCGTATTCATCGGCCTCAGCGGCGAGGCGGGAAAGGAGATCGCTCTCCTGGACGTCTCGGGCAGTGTCATCGCGAGCTTCACTCCGAGCAAATCCTACCAGTGCGTCCTCATCACCTCTCCGCAGCTCAGGACCGGCGCGAGCTACAGCGTCACCGTGGGCGGGGAAGAGGCGGCCTCCTTCACCATGGAGTCTCTCAGGCAGAACGTGAACGCCGGCGGCATGGGAAGCTTCGGCGGCAAGACGCCCATGGGCGGAGGCAGCCAGATGCCCTGGGGCCAGGACGGAAGCGGCGCCGGATCTCAGAGGCCGGGCAGCAAAGGACAGCAGAACGACGGCACCAGCGGCGCTGCACCCAGGCTCCCCGAAGGGTCTGAGCAGACGCCCGAAGGGCAGCAGGGCGAAGGCGGCCTGACTCCCCCCGAGCAGCAGGAAGGGAGCGGGCAGACGCCCCGCTTCCCCGGCGGCAAGAGCCAAAGACCGAGGATCAACAGCCAGAGCGACACTATATAGAATTTAAGGCAAACAAAAAAGGGAGCTTCGGCTCCCTTTTGAAACGCGTTTAAGATCTCAGCCACTCCCTGACGGCGAAAAGATCGGGCAGTATGATCCCGGCCTTTTCCCTCATCTCGCCGTCGGGCGCCAGCATGTCGGGGACCATTATGGGGAACATGCCCGAAGCGCGCGCCGCCCTTATCCCGTTGAAGGAATCCTCCACGATGGCGATGTTTTCAGGGAGCACGGGCGCGAGCAGCTCCGCCGCCCTGAGGAAGATCTCGGGGTCGGGCTTGCTCTTCGTCACCATGTCGCCTCCGATCATGTCTTTGAAGAAGGGCGCGAGGCCCGCGTCGGCGATCTCCTGCCCGACCACTTTGACCCTGGTCGAGGAAGCGATCACGGCGGGAATGCCGGCCTCCCTGAGATAGGCCAGAAGCTCCCTCGCCCCGGCCTTGACCGGCAGCCTGCCGCTTCCGTTCCTTGCGAAGAAGAGGGCCCTGCGTTCCTTCAGCATCTCGTCGTAGGGGATGTCCGGCCCGTAATGCTCGAGGAAGATCCTTCTGCAGCTCTCGGCGGTGACTCCTATGGTCAGGGGATAGACCTGCTCCACGTCCTTAAGGCCGTAGCGCGGGGCTACGATCTTCCAGCATTCGAGAAC
>JAEEIC010000294.1 GCA_016281165.1 Bacillota bacterium
AAGCTCTACGGCAAATACTCTCCGAAACTGTTGGAATCCTTCGGCCAGAGCCTGAGCAAGGCCAGCGAGGAGCTCTCGCCCGACCAGGTCTTCGACGTCATCAAGAAGCTCCTATTCAGATCTCCCGACAAGAGCGAAAAAGAACAGTAGATAACATGTCAAAAGGCGCCCGGCTCACGCCGGACGCCTTTTTTCATACTTTGATACTATCTCAGACTTCTTATTATCGCTTCTATCATGCGTTTCATGACAGTCGCGTTCTCGGCGCGGGTCGCTCCCGCTTTGGGATCGAATATGCCGTCCGACTTGCCTTCGATGATGCCTGCCCTCTGGCAGTACTCTACATCGGCCCTGGCCCAGGTGGCGATAAGCTCAGCGTCTTTGAACCGGAACTTCTCGCCCAGCCTCAGCTCATAGCCCCTGCTCCTGATGAACCTCGCCACCAGGGCGCACATCTGCTCTCTGGTCACGATGGTATCGGGACTGAAGAGGGTCTCGGAGACGCCTTCCACGATGCCGTTCTCGGCTCCCCAGATCACAGCATCCTCATACCAGGAGCCCTGCACCACATCGGTGAACTTGCTGCGCCCGCTCACCGGCGGGCACTGCGCCACCCTGTAGAGCACGGTGACGAACATCGCCCTGGTCATGGTGCTCTGAGGCGCGAAGCGTCCCTGCCCCACTCCCTCGAAGAGGCCGTGGGCCGCGGTCCAGAGGATGTTGTCCTTAGCCCAGTGACCGTCGATATCGACGAAGCTCTTTCCGTTCTCCATGAAGGACACGTCTTTGCCGGGCTGCCTGAGATAAGCGAGCCTGCCGTCCTCGAGCACGGAGGATATTGGTATTATGACCTTATTGCCCTCTTCATCGAGGAAGTAAGGTACGTAGGTGTTGGGATCGGCTCCCGCGGGGACGTCCGCGTAAGCGATCGGGCTCGAGGTACCGCCGCCTCCTGAAGGCAGGGGATCGGGCCGGGGAGCGGGACTGTCGGCCTTGAATACGGCCCTGGCGCTGACGCTGTCCTTCGGCATCACGAAGCTTATGACAGCGGAATCCGGATCGCTGACGGAGGCTCCGCTGATCTCCCAGCGCACGAAACTGTAGCCCTTGTCCGCCCGGGCGCTCAGGGTGACAGTATCACCGGCCTCATAGTATCCGGCGCCGCTGACGCTGCCGCCTATGGTCGAGGACAGCGATACATAGCCGCTCTCGCTCTGGCTGCCCAGGCTGAGGACAGCGGTCATATAGGCGCCGCTGCTCACCTCGACCATAGCCTCCGCGAAGCCTTTGGTCCCGGTCTCCCAGCTGAGCTCTCCTTCCGCGCTCACCGCTGCCGCGCCTTCCGCGGCATAACTGTTCCAGCGTATCGTGTCGGGATCGAGGACGAACCTGGTCCCGTCAGAGGTCACTCCCAGGACCTTGAGAGCCGCGCTGCCGGCGTTCTCCGTGCTTATATTTCCGTCCGCGGGGACAGTGTTGCCGGCCATCAGTTCAAGAGCCGCCAGATCGCCGAGGCCCGGATGCGCGACGATGATGGTCCTGGGCTCGGCGGCGTTTCCGTTCGCGTCCTCCGCGCTTATCACCAGGGTATGGACGGAAGCGCTGTTGTGATCGGGGATCTTAAGCTCCAGACTGAAGAGGCCGTCACTGTCAAGGGTCCCGCCGGCCTGCGCGGCAGTCTTGCCGCTGATGAGGGTCCTGCCGTCGACGGAAACGGTGATGAGAGCGTCGGCGTCAGTGATGCCGCTCAAAGTGAGGCTTCCGTCCCCGCCGAAGGGACTTCCGCTTACGGGCGAACCTATGATGAGCCTCGGAGCCAGGGTGTCGACGCTGAAGTTGTAGGAAGCGGCGAAGCTGTCGCCGTCAGAGGCCCTGCCGCTCAGGTTGAGGGTATGGTCCCCGTCGGTGAGATCCGCGAGAGAGATCACCGCGGAGGGCCCGCTGAAGACGCCCGCAAGCGTCCTGCCGTCATCCTCTCCCGTTTCCCAGATCTCGCTGCTGTCAAGGCTCCAGCGCCCTGTCACCGCCTCCGAGAAGACAGCGTTTATCTCAAGATCCGAGACGGTGAATACAGGGATCTCGCTTCCGCTGTCCATATCCTTAAGGGACGTCAGGGTCTTTCCTTCCGCGGTAAGCTTTGCGGCCGGTGTCTGCGCTTCAGGCAGGGTCAGGGCGGGGAGCATCAGTTCTCTCCCGTATACCATGCAGTCTTCTTCTCCGTCTCCGTCACTGTCCACGAGCTTATACGGCGTGATCCCCACGATGTAGCGGGCGCCGCCTTCAAGGCCGTGTTCCTCGCTGCCGGTGACGGGCGAATCGGGATCGTCCTGATCCTCTCTGATCTCGGCAGTATATCTGCCGCCGATCTCGGCGTAAGTGCCGCCGGACTCCGCTTTTTCGAACAGTTTCGCGGAGACATCCGCGGGGGTCCCGTCCGCGTTGTATACCGCGACCGAATAGCCGCTGGTGTTTCCGTCTTCGGAGGCGGGGATCGTGACTCCTATCTTAAGATCGCCCGCGGGAGCCGCGGAAGCGCCCTGCAGATCCCCGGGGGCGTTGGGATTCACGAACGACACTCTGCTCTGCGAGACTACCGTCCCGTTGAGCTCCTCGTCCTTTGAATATACTGCTCTCAGGAGATATTCTCCGCTGGGAAGATCCGCGGGGATATCAGCCTCGAGCATGCCGCCCTCGATGATATAGCTGTCCTCCTCGACGCACAGGGGATAGCCCGCGTCTTCGGCAGGATCGTCACTTTCGGCAAGGAAGAAGCTGACGCGATCGAGCTCGTCCAGCCCCGTGCCTTCCCATTCGATATAGAGTTCATTGCTGTTTATCTGCCCGGATACAGAAGTGATCTGCGGCATGGGCAGTACGTTGTACAGCACCACATCCGCCGGAGTCTCGCCGGTGGAAATGAACCAGTTCATGCCGTACTGGCTCTCGTTGGTGACGGTAAAGCCGAAGGCCGCCATGCCGTCTTCCTCGCTCCAGCTCACGTTGGCGTTGGCTTCTTCGAGGTTGCCGCCATCGTAGAAGACCAGGGGGAAAGAAGTCCCGCCCGTCTTCGCGTCGGTGACGGTAAAGCTCTCCGCCAGCGTCCTGGCCTGGGCGAGGCTGTCAGCCTTGAAGCTGAGCTGGACCATGGCGGCAGCATTATCTTCATTGTCGTGGAGCCCGAGGTTGAACTTATGCGAGGTCCTGGCGCTGTCGGACCAGACGCCTTCGGCATCCATCATGATGAGTCCGCCTTCGCTCACGATCACGGCACCCTTCGGCGCTTCGAAATTGGTGCCTATGTGGGCGTAGAGGGTGCGGTCGTTTTCGGCGTCATAGACGACGGGGAAGTCGGTGTCCTCGCCGTCATAGCCCTGCAGCAGGAGGTTCGGGTAAGTGGGCTGGGCCTTGTCCTTGGCGGAACCGAAGTTGACGCTGCTCTCGCCCCAGTAATAGGTTATGCCCACACCGATCTTTAGCACTTCTATGGCGCCCCAGATCTTCTCCGTGCTGGCGCCGAGATCGGCGCCGACTATGGTCATCCCGCCCAGGACGGGTATGGACTTGGGCAAATTGAGGCCCGCCCTGATGAACATCTCGAAGAACCAGTCGCTGTAATTCTTGCCTAAGAGTACGATATAGCCCTGCCCTTCGATGACCCTCTCGAACATGCTGACGTAGATGCCCGCCGTCAGTTTGATGTCGGGATACCACTGCAGGCCGAGCTGGATCTTCTTTATGACTTCGATCTCGTCCATGATCTTAAGATTTGAAGCGGTCAGATCGAGGCCGCTGAGGGCTATCTGCAGTCTGGCGTTGCCGTCCAGCACCTGCACTATACTGAAGCTGGCGGCGACCACGAGCTTGAGAGGCGGCAGTCCGCCGGAGCAGAAGATGGTATCGTAGATATTGGATATCCCGCCGCCGAGTCCCCTGAGCCACAGCACGCCGGCTCCGTCAACGTTGAAGCCGGGCTTGAAGCCTCCGAGGAAGAAGTATATCTCGTCGGGGACGGGGATGTCGTTGCGGCTCTTGAAGCTGAGCTTTGCCTCCAGGGCGAAGGTCTCCAGCTTGCAGCTGCCCGAAAGGCTGAAGGCCCAGTCGTTGACGGTATTGACCGAGAGCTTGCCCGATATCACGGGAAGGCCTTCTATCATGTTCTTCACGGTCACATCGACAGTGAAGTTCATGCCCACGAAGCCTTCTCCGCAGCCGAAGAGTATATCCTGGACCATGACCGAGGTGGGTATGCCCTTGCCGTTGGTCTTGCTGGTGTCCTTATCGTTCATGCTGAGATCGGTCAGCTTCTCGTAACGGGCTCCGTGATAGGCGTACTGACATATACTTGCGCCCTTCCAGTCGCTCCACAGCTCCTGCATGCGGCCGAAGTAGCTGGCCGTCCCCTGGTCGATATCGTCGTCATCGGGCGTCCTGAGTATGTTGAGACCGAAGCTGGCAGTGAAGGATATGACGCGGCCGATCTCACTGCCTCCGTCCTTCATGACGCCGAACTGTCCGTAAGCCAGCTTGAAGACCAGGCCGGCAATGGTCTGTCCCACGCCGAGGACGTTGGGCCAGAGCAGGGTTATGGGATATGAGATCTGATTGGTATTGGTCCTGACGCCGTTCTTGTTGTAGGTGATGAGGCTGAAGTTCCTGCCCTGCTCGAGCTTTGTGAGGCCGGCCTTCCCAGTCCAGATGGGGCTGCGCTCGTCGCTGGTCAGAAGCTCGCCGTCGAATTCGATGATGATGGGAGACGCTTCCGCGAAAACGGGACCGTTGAGATAGTCCTCGTAATAGATGACCATCGTGCCGCCTTCAAAGTCCACGCAGTTGTTTATCGTGACGCAGTTGTCGACGCGGCTCTTCCGGGTATCGGGATCGACGGTCTTTTTGCTCACGGCCGTATAGTAGAGGCTTCCTACGGTCTTGCCGTTCTCGTCGGTCTTTTTGTACGCCTGGCTGCCGCTGAACTCGCCCCTGAACACGAGGAGTATCTCCTTCCAGCCTTTTTCGCTCTTGCCCGCGGCGGAGGAGAAGGCCGTGAAGGCTGCCTCGTCACGGAAGCTCTCGAGCCTGTAGTAATAGGGATCGTCACCGGTACCGCCGCCGTATTTGACCGCCGCCAGTACGCCGTAGCTGTCGTTCTTGTATTTGACGTCATCGGACACCGCGAAGTCGAGGACCGATGAGCTCTGCAGCCTGAAGCCCTCGCTGACTATGCCGTCGGCGACCGCCTTGTCGCTCCACTCGAGCACGAGGGTCCAGCTGCCCGCCGCGAGCTTCACGTCGTCTGTCAGAGCGATGTCGGCTATGCCGTCGGTCACACTGATGTTGTCCGAAGGTATCTCGACGTATCCCCTGCCCAGCAGATCATCCTTCCTGCGGGCCTTGAAGCTGCAGACGCCGCTCTCAAGGGCGTTGGTCAGTATGACCTCGTTGGTCACCGCCGCGAAGAGGTGCCTCGTTCCCGAAGAATAAATGGTATCGGGGTTCATGGAGATGAAGCTGACCTGGGGGATATTGCCGTCGCTCCCCGGGAGCAGTATGTAGACGGTCTTCTCGCCGAGAAGGTTCTCGGAGGTGACCTCGCTCTGATACATGCCTATCGTGATGCGCTCGTAATTGGCGCCCGGGGCGAGCCTGCCCTGGAAATACAGGGTCTTGCTTATGGTCTCCCCCTCCGCCATGGCTGAATAGGGTATCTTGAGCGGCTCGGCGGAAGAGAAATCGACGGCGTTCATGACCTCGCCGCTGTCGCTGAGAGAACGGAGGTTAGAGGTGCTGCGCACCGCAAGTATCAGATCCTCGAGGTCTTTGGAGCTGTCGCTCCTGTAGTTCTCGGCGCTGACAGTGACCGCGAAATCCGCGGCCCCCACCCCGCTCTGCCTGACGAAGGAGGTCTTGTCTTTGGTGACCTCAAGCCTCAAGGGCGCCGCGGCATTTATGGCGACGCTGTTCTGCTGAGGCACGCTCCTGTTGGAATAGACGCCGTAATAACTGACGACGGAGGACGAGGAGCCGGAAGCGACCGTCCCCAGATCGTAGTAGAGGGCGCAGGCACTGTCAGCCGTCAGATACTCGTTCACGGCGTTGGTGAAGTCGAGGGAAGCATCGGGAGCGAAGTCGAAGAGACTGGCCGCCAGATCGTTCCAGTGAGCGACCGCCAGCGCGGAGGGCTGGGAGACCACATAGGCGGTCAAACCGGGGTCCGCGACGTCATCGACGGCGTAAAAGCTGGTGATGGAAGCCTTGTCGGTGATAAGGCGCTCGGTATCGATGGTATCGGTCAGGGTACCGCCGGATACCTGGTAGTGAGCGTAGTCCTTATCTCCCAGGCAGGTATCGAGCAGTATCCTCGCCTGCACGGGGACGGCCCTGCCGCTGCTGTTCCTCGCCTCCAAAGAGATGGAGACCATGCCGTGTTCCGCCGCGTTCTCGGCGGCAAGGGTGACGGTCTGTATGAAGCTCAGTCCGTCAACGGACCAGGTGGATACGACGGCCCCGGCGGCATCGGCTTCGACCTTTATCTGGCTCGATCCCCCGTATTTTCCGCCGAAGAGATAGTCTTTGGCGTTCTCGCCCTCCCCCACCCGGAAGGAGACGAAGGAGGTATCGTAATCGCCGCTGTGGTAGAGCAGCTTCTTGTTGTTGTCGGATTTTCGGAGCAGATCGCCCTCAACGGTATTGACACGGAAGCCGCCGTTCTTCTTCGAGACGCAGACCTCGATGTATCCGTTGTCCATCCTGATCACGTCCTCATCGGCGGCGAACACCGACGCGGGGACCGCGGTCAGCACGAGGCTCATGCTGAGCAATATAGCAAGAAGTCTTCTGGATAGTTTCATTTGTCTGCCTCCTTATTCCTCAACATAGAGCAGCGTGCGGTAGGTCTGCCTTGACTGGGTGGTCAGGTACAGAGTATAGAATCCGGGAGCGCTCAGTCTGAAGCTCAGGTCTTCATGTATCTGTATCCCCGCGGAAGCTCTCTTCATCTGGCCCGCGGACCAGAGACCCTTGACGAGCTGGAGCTTGTAAGGCTCCCCGCTCTCGCTGAGCCCCGCTACCGTCAGCCTGTGCTCACCGCTGCTTACGGTGGTCGTCCCGTTGTATTCGGTCAGGATCCCGTCCACGGTGATCACCGGCATATCCTTGTCGATGACCCTGACATAACGTACAGCTTCGCCTATGTTGCCCGCGTGGTCCTCTGCCGAGTAGGTCACGGCGTAGATGCCGGGCCTGCTCAGCAGCACTTCCCGAGCGTCATAGCTCAGGCTGTTCTCCTTTATGCCCTCATTGTCCCAGACGTGGACGCCTTTGTCCACGGCGAGCAGGGCCGCGAGCTCTTCGGCCGTGCTGTCCTGCCTTAAGGAGACAGTCGAGGTATCAAAGCTTATGATGGGCATGATCTTGTCTATGTTGTTCACGGTGATGCTGGCCGAAGCGCTGTTGC
>JAEEIC010000295.1 GCA_016281165.1 Bacillota bacterium
AATAACGGTGTGAAGATGCCCGTCCTGGGCCTGGGGACCTACAAACTGAAAGACGCGCTCTGCGAGAGCTGCGTCCTCGAAGCCATAAAGGCCGGATACCGCCTCATCGACACCGCCGACGACTCCGGAAACGAGGAAGCCGTCGGAGCCGGCATAAAAGCCGCCCTCGAGCAGGGCCTGGTCAAAAGAGAGGAGCTCTTCGTAACTACCAAGGTCTGGTTCAAGAACTTCGAGACCGAAGACTGCAGGGCCGCCCTGGAAAGGTCCTTTAAGAAGCTGGGCCTTGAGTACATAGACCTGGTGCTGCTCCACTGGCCCTTCGGCGACGTCTTCGCGGCCTGGAGGGTCCTGGAGGAATATTACGAAGCCGGCAGGATCAGGGCCATAGGAGTCTCGAACATGAGCCCGGCCAGGCTCGTCGACCTGGTATACTTCAACAAGGTGGCCCCGGCCGTCGACCAGATCGAGACCTTCCTCTACAGCCAGAGAAGAGCGGAGAAGCCCTGGCTCGAAAAGCTGGGCGCGGCCCATCAGGCCTATTCGCCCCTCGGCCAGGGGAACGCAGGCGAGATGTTCGAAGAGCCCGCGGTAAAGAGAGCAGCCGAAGCGCACGGCAAGACTCCCGCCCAGGTGCTGCTCCGCTTCCTGATCCAGGACGGAGCCTCGGTCATCCCCAAATCGCAGCATATAGAGCGCATCAAAGAGAATCTTGATATCTTCGACTTTGAGCTCAGCGAAGCCGAGATGGAGAGCTTAAGGAAGCTCGACAGGGCGGCTCCCATGGACGGAAAGCCCGAAGACCCGCTGCAGGTCGAAGACGCCATGACCTGGTAGCGGCGCCGGCCATCGTCCGGCGCAGGATACCGCGTCCAACGCAAGTCACTGCTCGGCGCAGACGCCCTTTTCCCCAAATCCCCTCAGGAGGTCAACTATGAAACTGCTTCACAAAAGACTCAGCGTCATGCTCGCCCTCGTGATGATGCTCTGCCAACTGCCCCTTCTCGGGCAGCCCGCGAGCGCCGGAGGCGACATCATCGATGTCAGCAGCGCCGCCGAGCTCAAGTCCGCCCTCGAGATGAACGGCGACTGCACCATACTGCTGCTGGACAACATCGACGAGAGACACGGCCGCATCTACGAAGACGACATGGGCTACAACCACTACGAAGCCCCGGACGGCGACAGGGCACACAAGTACGACATCGAACACTGGTGCGAGGTCGGCAGCGGCATCAAGACCCTCGATCTCAACGGCTGCGTCTTCCGCATCGAATACAAGAACACGCAGGACCTTGACGCCGATCTTCTCTACATCCCCTCGGGCGCGGATCTGACCGTCAAGGATTCCCGCGGCACCGGTTATGTGACCTTCGACGGCTACATCGGCGGCGGCTGGTACATGCCCCAGAAGAGCACCCTCGAGACCGTGAGGAACATCTTCCGCGTGGACGGCGGCAAGCTGACCGTCACCGGCGGATGCTTTGAGGCCGGACGTTCCAAGGAAGAATGGGTCACCGCGGCCCTGTGGAACGGCGCTGAGTCCATGTCCCCCTACACCGGCAATGCCAGAAAGTCCGTCAACGGCTGCGCTGTCATCATGGACAGCGGAAAGACCACGATCTACGGCGCCAACATGACAGGCAGAGGCTACACCCTCCTCGACACCGACGGGCTGCGGTATTCCAAGCCGGCGGCCTGCATAGACGCGAAAGGCGGCGAGCTGACCATCATCGAAGGCTACTTCGCCGGCCGCGGCGGAGCCGACTGCATCAGGACCTCATCCTCCTGCAGTTCGAATATCAGAGGCGGCAAATACCAGGTCTTCACCAACAAGGTATTGATGCTGCCCGTCCCCTCCAGAGACGAGCTCATGGCGGCCTATGACGAGGCCTCCGAGGCCAACATCGCCTTCCTCAGCCACTACAACGTGACCGACGGCATATACGGCAGGCTCTTCAGCCCCGGCGCCCTCGATTACGACGACATCTCCATCACCTACAATTTCAAGCGCGAATACATGACCGACCGCAGGCTCTCCAGATCTCTAGGCAGCTACGGCACCATCAAGGACTTCTTCGAGGAATGGGACCGCCGCGTCACCGGCAACACCCACATCGGTTATGAGCCTTATGTGGTCGTACAGCCCGATCTGGATCCCGGCGAGATACTCATCCGCGGCCACGAGAACGAGCCCGAGCCCTGGATCAATCCCGATAAAGAGGGCCTTTTCGTCAGCTGCGAATACGAGCCGGCCTTCGCCATGGCCTCGAAGCTCAACGGCAGCCCCCTGAAGGTGAGCTACACCTACAGCCTCTACGACGCCAATCAGGCGGTGTCGAGGCTCATCGGCTCCTACACGGTCGGAAACACCGAGCCCGTAAACCTCTATTCCTTCCCCGACGCGGAGAAGGCCCTCAAAAACGACGGCCGCTACGCCATCAGGCTCAGCGTCACCGAGGACTACTGGACCCCGGCCTACAGCTATCTGGTCAGCACCGACGCCTCGTATTACGCCAAGCAGACCTTCCGCGTGACCCATATCGATCCCCCGGGAGTCGTCTCCCAGACCAGGGGCCTGCAGATGGCCTCGAAAAAGGGCGGGACCGTCAAGCTGAGCGTCACCGGCACCGACGGAGTCCTGGCCTCGGCCTGGCTGAGAGTCGGAAAGAACGGATCGGTCGCAAGAGCAGGCAACGGGACCTTCAGCGGCACCACGGCGACATACTCCCCCAAGGTCGAGAAGAGCGACAGGTTCCAGTGCGTCATGCGCAGCGA
>JAEEIC010000296.1 GCA_016281165.1 Bacillota bacterium
CCGCGTCCTACGTCGGCAAGGTGCCGGTCATGAAGCTGGGAAGAGAGCTGATGCCGTTCATACTGACGTATGTGGTGCTCATACTGCTGTTCGTGTTCTGCCCGCAGCTGATCACCTTCGCCTATTAGAAGGAGCGGTCCGCGGTTTGGCGCGTCTGCCGCAGTATGATATGATAACGATGGAGCGTCCGGCCGATAAGGCCGGTCCGCCCCGTGAAAGATATATTGCTTCCGCGGGCTTCGCGGCCCGCGGGATATGAGGATCAAGGAGGAAACAACACATGCTCAACGCAGTACATATGCCCGTGCCCGACGAGGAGCTCAGAAGGCGCCAGGACCTCACCCTCAAGGTGATGAAGGAGAACGGCGTCGACGCCGTCATCATGTTCACCTGGGGCGACATGGTCGCGGGACCGATCAAGTGGCTCTCTTCGGTCGCCCACTACTATTCCCTGGGCGCGATCATGGACAAGGATTGCTTCGCCATCTTCCGCAGCGGCGACGAGTATCCGCTCGACGCCGACATGCCTCTCGTAAAGAAGGGCGAGACCCAGCTCCCCCACAGAGTGTGGAGCTGCGCCTATGTGCCCGGCATGACCCACGCGACCGAGAGCTTCGGCAAAGCCATGGAGATCTACATCAGGAAGAAGGGCTTCAAGAAGCTGGGCTGGCTGGGCCTCAACTACATCAACGCCGCCATCTACAAGTATCTGACCGAGAACCTCAAGGATCTCGAGTTCGTCGATCTCACTCCCGCCTGGGACGACGCCCGCCTGGTAAAGGGCGAGTACGAGATGGAGCGCTATAAGCACGTCTGCTACATCCACGACAGGCTCCTCGACTTCTGCTACGCCAGCCTCAGGCCCAACATGACCAACCGCATGCTTGACCTCGAGGTCCTGAACAAGGCCATGGAGATGGGCTGCGTCGAGTTCAACACCTCGCTGATCCGCTCCTGGAGAGGGGACAGGCCCCTGGGCACCGACGAGCAGTATCAGATAGGCGACTACGTCTACATGCTGATCGAGGTCGCGGGACCCTCCGGCGAGTGGGGCGAGATCTCCAGGCTCTTCCGCATCGGCATGGAGCCCGAGCAGATCTGGCTCGACAGGGCTGAGAAGATACTGGAGATAACGGCAAAGGTCGCCAAGGCCTGCGTGCCCGGCGCCGTCGCCGAAGAGGTCTTCGAGTACTGCAAGAAGCTGCAGGAGGAAGCCGGCTTCTATCCCGAGTCCCGCATGTGCATCCACGGCCAGGGCGTCGACATCGTCGATCTGCCGACCTTCACCCCCGGCGACAGGACCGTCCTCAAGGAGGGCATGTTCATCGCCATCCACCCGGCCTGGGCCAGCGGCCCCAAGGGCAGCGTTCCTCCCTACTTCTCCTT
Source organism: Bacillota bacterium (assembly GCA_016281165.1). GTDB lineage: Bacteria > Bacillota > Clostridia > Peptostreptococcales > Anaerovoracaceae > RGIG2707. The sequence continues at coordinate 1,387 of JAEEIC010000296.1, forward strand.
CACCGACAACTACATCATCGAGAAGGACGGCGCCCACAGGGTGAACAAGACCCCGCAAAAGCTCTTCACCGTCGAGGTTTAAAAGCTTAAAATATCAAGGCTCGCGGCCGCGGAACGTTTGTTATGTAACATACGTTTTTGTGCTCGGGCAAAAGAAAGGACCTGCCTTGCCGCGGGTCCTTTTCTGTTTGTCTTATGTTCTTTTCGGGCCCGATGGGGCCGCTTCCTTTGATCTTTGCCAGACCAGACGCAAACTCTTCCTTTAGGTTTTAACGCCTTCGATGAGTCTGCTTATTTCCGTCTGCGCCGTCCCCTGTCAGGCGTTTTCCTCCGGCCTTCGCTTCGGGCAGGTCCGTCCCGAAAGCCCCGCGCCGGGCTCACTCCTCCTTCAGCTCCGCCGCCGCCTGTGTCGCCAGCTCGTCGCAGCGCCTGTTGCAGGCGCAGGCGGTCTTGAAATCCTCGAGGGCGAAGTCGCCGTTGTGCCCCAGGAAGCGCTCGTACTCTTTGTTCAGGCGCTCCTCGCCGGGCTCCTTGGGAAGATGGCCCTTGATGAGGAAAAAGCGCGGCTGCTGCCCTTCGAGCAGAGCGATCAGGCGCATCCAAAGATCCTGGTTCTCGACCGGGGCTTTGGAGGCGGTCCTCCAGCCGTTGCGCTGCCAGTTCTCGTACCAGCGGTTCTTGAAGCAGTTGACGAGATACGAGCTGTCCGAGAAGATCCGAAGCTCGAGGCCCTTTTCCTTAAGCGCCGAGAGGCCCGCTATCAGGGCGGTGAGCTCCATGCGGTTGTTGGTGGTGTCGGGCTCGGCTCCCGAGAGCTCCTTTCGGTGGCCGTTGTACTCGAGCACGCAGCCCCAGCCGCCCTTGTTCTTCTCGCTCTGGTTGCCCGAGCAGGCCCCGTCCGTATATATGTTCACGGTCTTCATCTTTTTCTCCCCAACTGTAAAGCCCGTTTAAAGCCTCTGTAATCAAACTGTAACAATTCTTCTGTATACTTTATTCCGTGTCAGAGTGTGTACACGCGTTTTGGCGCGTGTCCGCAGATAAAAATTACACGGAAAGGAGGACCCATGTCAAGACCTTCGGCAAGATGCCTGAAAGTATTGATGACTGCGCTCTTGGCAGTTCTTTTGGCGTTCGACGCCGCGTTCGCCGCCAGCATCGTCAGCCCCACGGACTGCAGCATCGCCTATTCCGACAGCCTCCTCGTTTCCGTCAAGCTCTCCGACTCCGCCACGGTGCGCGTCACCGTTTACAAAGAGCAGACAGGCAGCGAAAAGGAGGTCACGGCCGACGACGGTTCCGTCGAAAAGGAGACGGTCTACAGCGACGTGGACGCCTCCAACCTCACCGTGAACGACCTCGCGGCCATCGCCGCCGGAAAGAAGACCGACGACAGCGGGAAACTGATACTTTTGAGCACCGGTTCGGGCATACCCGATTACCACGACGAGGTCTTCGCCTCCTCCGTCGAATACAGCAACCAGAGCGCGGGCATCGGCTTTTATACCAAGAAGCTCAGCGACGTAAAGCCCGGCCTTTACAAGGTCGTGGTCGAGACCCTCGACAACAGGAAGGAAGTCACCGAGACCGTCGTGAGCTACACGGCAGTCAAGGAAAAGCAGGAAGAAAAGAAGAGCATCTTCGAATCCATCAGCCAGAGCAGCGCCCTGAAGTTCCTGCAGAATCTCTTAAGAGGCCTCTTCAAATAAATGGGCGTGAACAGAAAGACTGAAACTATAAAGAACGTGGTGATCGTAGTATTGTTCTTATCGGCAATACTACTTTTATATTTGCTCTGGCAGCCCCGGCTCTCCCTGAAAGTCAGCGGGCTTTTGGAGCTGCGCCCCTCCCAGAAGGAGGCGCCGCGGGCGGAGGAGCTGATAAAGCCCCTGTACGCGGCCCTCTCCCGCGGGGACGGCTCTTTTACGATCGACACCAAAGACAGCGCGGCGATGCTGGCCCTCGCGGAAGAAGAGATGAGGGCCTATTTTGAGCAGGGAAGCCCGCAGCTGCAGGAGATCAGCGCCGAACAGTTCGCCCAGGCCATGGGCGAGTGGGAATCGGTGCAGCTGGAGCTCTCCGGCGGCCTTCCCCTTTCCGATTTCTGTCTCCATTTCTGCGGCAGGAGCCCCGGCGGCGATACCGAGGACATAAGGCTCGACATACTCGCCTTCAGCAGCGCCTCCTCCGAGAGCTTTTTCGTCTGCGACCGGAGCAGGGGGTGTTTTCGCGTGCTCTTTGCGGAAGAAAGGGAGAGCGTCGCATCTCTCTCCGCTCTCGCAAAGGAGCCCGACTGCAGCGGCTACAGCGCCTCCGAGATACTGGGGGGCGAAGGCAGGGCCCTGATCTTTTTAGGCCTCGCCAGCGGGCTCTCCGAGGTCCCCTTCGATAACGAGATCGAACAGAAGGGCGCGGGCGTCAGGGACAGGATGGCGGAGACCCTCTTCGGCTCCACCTTCGACTTCGTGCGCCGCATAACCGACAGCTACGGCAATGTGACCTACATGTACGGCTACGGCCAGAAGACCTTCTACGCCTCCGTCGCCGGCAGCTACGAATACAACACCGAGGCGGGCGAGGGCGCGGTCACCGATCTTTTCACCGACCTCGACAGCGCCGTCCTCTTCCTGGCGGATCTGGGAGGCCTGGATAACGTGAGCGGCTCGGGGCTGGCCTTAAGCGGCTACGAGGAGAGCGGCAGCGGACGCGCGAAGCAGCGGACCTTCGTCTTCAGCCAGACCCTGGGCGGGGTCAGGATAGAAGGAGAAAGCGGCCCCGCGGCTTCGGTCACCCTCACGGGCGGCCAGGTCACGGCGGCGACCCGCAATATGGTCTATCCCGCCAGAGATCCCTCCGGCGGCAGGCCGGTCAACACGGCGGAGGCCGCCAACGTCGTGGCCAGCAACGCCAACCACATCTACAACATCCTGAACAACGACACCCTGACCATCGCCTCCGACGAGGCCTTCGACGGGGCGGTGCGCGCCGCGGTCACCCTGGTCCCGGGATATTTCGCCTCCCCCAAGGACTCGTCACTCATACCCTGCTGGACCCTCACGACCGAAAACGGCACCCGTTTCTTCTTTGATCTTTACAGCGCCCTTCCTCTGGGCTTCTCGAGGCGGGAGGACTGATGGACTGGTCGAAAGCGAAAAATATCCTCATAGCGGCCCTGATCGCGGCGAATATCTTCCTCGGCTTCATGTATACGCAGAACATGAGGGCGGATGAGGAGCTCAAGGCCCGGGCGGCGGAGCTCACGGCCCGCTATCTCGAGTCTTTGGGCGTCTCTTTGGACTGCGCGCTCTCCGCGGAGGAGGAGAGGCTGCCGGTGCTCTTCGTGGAGATCGAAGAAGGCGGCGGAGCGGATGACGGCCCCGCCAAAGACGGCCTTCGGGTCGTGCTCATCGGGGCGGAGGGCCAGAAGGCGGTGCCCGTAAGGACCGGTCTCAACAGGGGCCAGGTCATCAGCGCGTCCTCGGCGGCCAGAAGGCTCGTCCCGCGCTTCTCGGACGAGGAGCTCAAAGATCTTCGCGTGGAAGGAGCGGAGCTGGTCTATCTCGTCGACAGGAGCGGACTTGAGAGCGCCCGCGGCCAGGATACCGCCGTGCCCGCCTGGGCTTTCACGACGAACAGGGGCCTGTACTACATCGAAGCCCTCGCGAACTGACCGGGCGGCAGGACCGGGACCACAGACTGTAGACGTGCGGGACAGCGATTTTGAAACTATTCAGCTAAAAAGCGGCTCTATTGTTAGTAAAATTCGCCTTCAGAAAGCGGGATCGTCCGGCCTGATGTGGCAGACCAAACTTTTCTGCCCGGCGGATCTCATTTTGATAAAGAAGAAACTGCGATATTTCGGAGTTTCGAGGTCCAACGCGTCGAAATGATCCATAACCGGCGAGCAGCCGGTCCGATGGATGATAGAATTTGAAACTATTCGCGGTCCAAAACGCGAAAAAGTTTCAAAACTACTGTCCTGAGGTTTGGAAAGGCGCTGCCCGCTGCTTAATTGCGGAGCGTGACGCAATATTGAGGGGCCGTTTCCTGCGGGGAAGCCGATTACCAACATTTTGACGATATTTTGCCCGGATAGTTGGTAATTAAGCGTCAATGCAGCGGAGAACGAAGCTGGCAGGCGATATGATATAATGAAATAGCAGTATGTGTAGCGATCATATGCGACTTCAGCTAGTCATACTGGTATAGGATCGTTTAAAAGAGCCTGTATCCGTCGATCGGTCCTGAAATTGCCAACAAAACGGGCTTAAAAAGGC
>JAEEIC010000001.1 GCA_016281165.1 Bacillota bacterium
CTCCTTTCGTCTGCGATCTTTTCGATCAGGGCCCGCGAGCGCGCGAGCGCTTCTTTTGCCGAAGCCGCGAGTTCCACTTTCGCGAAGCCTCTCGCGACGGCGGTGAAGCTCTCCAGATCGAGGCTGAAGCCGTCGACGACCACCTTATCTATCTTTCTTATGTCCCGCATTTTTTACGCTCCTTGTGAGAAAATGACAAAATAACCTGAAATAATTTTAGCATTTTGCCCAACAAGGCTCAATGTTTACTCCCGCAAATCGGCACACCACCGCGCTGAAGCGGCGGGGCGAACGGCGCGGCTTCCCTGCGTAAGATCAGGGCAAGGGCTGATCCTTCCTGAGGCTCTCGTACTGGCTGACCCTGAGGCCGTATCCTTCTACGTCGCCGCAATGGTCCGTGAGGCCCAAGTAATAGGCCGATATCTCCGAAAGGGTGAGCTGGCTCAGCTTCGATACGCCCGCGTAGCCGGCCAGCATGATATCCTTCGACTTGATATCGAGCAGATGGTCGACGTATTCTTGGGATATCCCCTGTTCCCCGCCGGCGTAAAGATCCGGCGCGCCGAACAGGTGGAGCATCTCGTGGGCGATGACGATATCATCGGCGGTGAAATCCGCCTCTTCGACCTTGCGGCCGTTCTCGTCCTGCACCTGGTGATATTTGAGATTTATCACCGCGTATTCGACCAGATCGTTGATCAGAAGATTCCCTGTGATGATGTCCCGGGCGTCGAAGTCGTGGGCGTGGGGATTGGCGGTATTTGAGTAGCCGGAGTTCACGAAAAACAGATAGACGACGCTGTCCGCTTGATACTTTTCCTTGAGTTCGGGAGCGTCAGCCAAAGACCTGGCAAGGGACGCGTGCGATCTTTTTGCCGCCCGGTCCTCCTTGGGAGCCACGGGATGCTCGCTGACGCAGACAGCCGCCAGCTCAGGATCCTCATTCCAGTCGTAGAGGAACTCGACCGCGCTCCCGTATTCGGCGCATTTTTGCGTCAGGAAGGAGACCGCGGAGGAGAGGTCCTTAAGGCAATTATCCTTGAGCTTCTGATCGCTTTCCGCCGCGAAGTCCCAGCTGTAGTCGGGACCGCTGGGGAAGATCGAGAATATCACTATCCTGCCCGAGAGCCTGGCCGCGTTCCCGTAAGGATAGTAATGGGCCGTCAGCACCTTCTCCCGTTCCTTCTTCTCCGCTTCCCGTGCCTCCTGCTCCCTTCTCTCGACCACCGCCTCCGATTCGAGCTCGTAGACGCTGTCCTCGGCTGTCGAGAACCTGATCCCGCTGTCCGTGAGCTCCAGCCCGCTGAGGTAGCTGCCGGTCACGCAGAAGGCGTCCGCCAGGAAGTAGGTCCCCCAGAAGAAGGGCGTCTCTTCGGAGCCGGCAGTCAGCAGGGCGCTGCCGTCCTCGTTGAATACGGCCTCTGTTCCGTCTTCGCCCAGGTATCGGCCGACGTATTCGCCGTTGAACTGACCCCTCATCCCCAGCTCCGCGCCATCGATCTCGGGGTCATATCTCAGCCTCAGCTCGGCGCCGTCAAAAGAAAAGCTCAGGACCGGATCGTGATGGGCGGCGCTCTCCGCCCTGTCCTTCTCACAGCTGAAGACCACCGATCTCCCTTCGATCTCAAGGCTGTCTTCGCTCCAGGCGGCGCCGTACATGACGTTCCCCATCACCATCAGGCCGCAGCCGCCGCCGAACAGGTAGAGCTCAGCCGGCGTCCCGCCCCTTTTATCGAACTCATCAGCAAGGTAGGAGCCCGCCGAAAGAGGCGCGGGCACGAGATCTTCTTCAGGCTGCGGGGCGCTCTGCGCCTGGGCCGCCTGGGCGGGAACGTTCGCGGGAGCCGGCGTCTGCGCCGGACTGCTCCCCCCGCAAGCCGCGAGGGAAAGGGCGAGGACTGCCGCGAGTATATACGATACTGTCTTTCTTATAGTTTTCATCACGCTTCTCCCGGCGCCCCGGACCGCGGCCGGGGCGCAGCGGCCGCCGGTGCTGCCCGGGCCTTTCCCGGACGGCAGCCTTTTAAGATATTCTATCCGAAACCGCGCCTGTAGTCAAAGCCGGGGAGCGCGAAACATCGTCGTTCACGAACGAACGCTTCGATATTATTAAATGTGATATAAAAATACTTTCATCCCCAATATTAAGATTACATTTCAGCGCGTATTTCCGCCCGCGGACGCTTTACATCCTCCCCCGCGGATGTCAAAATATAAATGCATATATATAGAATGACTGCGGACGGTCCGCCTGCGCGCGCGTCCCGCCGCAGGCTCATAGATGAAAACGAAAGGAGAGAACATGAAGAGAACGAAGATCATGGCGGCGCTCCTCGCTGCGCTGCTGATCGTTTCCGCCCTCCCCCTTGCCGCCTTCGCGGGCGGCGGCTCGTTCTGGCTGCAGAGAGTCACCGAGGAGGAAGTCGTGGTCTACAGCTCGAGCGAGAGCTTCGGCTTCGAGGTGGAACCCAAGAACGCCGCGGGCGAGGTTCGTTACTACTGGTTCCAGATCGACGCCAACGGCAGGCCCGTCAACGTCGGTGACGACGGAGAGCCTGTCATCGTCGGCAACGGCCGGGCCCTCTACATGCACAACATCCCCGAAGAAAAGATGAACGAGCATCTCTACTACCGCTGCATGGCAAACGACGGCAGCGAGAGCGCCTACGTCGATTTCAGCTGCGTCCTTTATCCCATCGGCTTTGAGGATGACTATGAAGGGCCTGTCGATCACATCGCCATAGACCGGCTCCCCTTCAGGCTGGAGTACGGCCAGGGAGAGACGCTCGATCTTTCCGGCCTCTCCTACGATATCTATTACGAGGACGGCGGACACGCCGGCGTCTACGTGATGGATAACGCCTCCGCCGGCGATCTGGCCTGGCGGCCCGTCGTGCTGACCGAAGAAGGCCGGCAGATCGTGACCCTGTACTATAAAGAGGCGTCGGCCGAGTTCTCCGTGACCGTGAACAGGGTAGAGGGCTACGTTCCCCCCGAAGATAACGACGAGGAATACGAAGTGGACCTCGAGCTCACGGAGCTTCCCGAAAAGCTCAACTACTTCCCGGGCGAAAAGATCGATCTCAGCGGCATCAGGTGCCGCCTGTGGACCAACATGGGCTTCAGGGACATCACCGACCCCTCCGAATTCGTCGTCTATCCCGATACCGCCGACGGGATGGGCCCGATGACGGTCAGCGTCGAATATAAAGGCCACTTCGCTGTCAGCTACGAGATCAACGTCGAGATGATCAACGATATCTTCGACCAGGAGTACGAGGTGGATCTGGAGATCCTCGAGGCGCCGGCAAGACGCGATTACATCTACGGCGAGCCCATCGATCTCACCGGGATCAAGTGCCGCCTGTACACCACCCTGGGCTTTAAGGACATCACCGATCCCAAGGAGCTGAGAGCGGAGCCCGCCAGCGCGGACAGCTTCGGCAATATGACCGTGACGGTGTATTATAACGACGTCGTATCGGATACCTACGACATCGTCGTCGGCCAGCCGGATATCGGGGATCTCACCGGTCCCGCCGCTCCGGAAGTACCGCCGGCCCCCGCCCCGCAGGGACCCGCCCATCCCTTCAACGACATACCCGAGGGAGCCTACTACGAGCAGGCCGTCGCCTGGGCCTATCAGACCGGAGTGACCGACGGCAACGGCAAGGACAAGTTCATGCCCTTCCAGCTCTGCACCAGAGGCCAGGTAGTCACCTTCCTGTGGAGGGCGATGGGAAGCCCCGAGCCCGAGAACCTGCAGGAGCCCTTCGATGACGTAAATGAGAACGACTATTTCTACAAGCCGGTCATCTGGGCCGTATCCCACGGCATCACCGACGGGACGAGCGCGACCACCTTCAGCCCCGCCAGCCAGTGCAGGCGCTCGCATATCCTCACCTTCCTGTGGCGGACCCTCGGGAAGCCGGGCGACACCGGAGCCGAGAAGACGAACGAGTGGTGGGCCGATGCCCTTGCCTGGGCTGACAGCAGCGGCGGCAAAAGCCTCCTCGACGAAACCAAGGATCCCACGGACGGCAGCTACGACGTCCGGGACTTCTGCCCGCGCTTCGAGGTCGTCACCTATCTTTACAGGGCCATGCTGATGATGAACGGGCCCACCAGGCAGTAAGACAGAAGATCAGCCCGCGCGCATCCCGCCGCGGGCTCAAAGATCGATAGAAAGGAGCAGAAATGAAGAGAACAAAGATCACGGCGATCATACTCGCCGTCCTGCTGACCGTCTCGCTCTTCCCCCTGACCGCCTTCGCCGCCACGTCGGACGGGCTGGTCGTCTGGGCCGAGAGCGAAGACTACATCGGCGTCTACGAATCGGTAGGCGATTTCGTCTTCGAGGTCGGCTACTCCACTCCCAGAGGAACGCCCACCTTCAGGTGGTACCGCTGCGATCCCGACGGCCTCCCCCTCGAGCTGAACGATGAGGGCAAGATCATCTATGTCGGCGACGGCCAGGCCCTGCTGATGCACGGCATCCCCGAGGAGCTGATGATGCAGGAGCTCATCTACCGCTGCGAGGTCGACGACGGGGTCGAGTGCAAGTGGGTCGATTTCAAGTGCGTGCTGCTGCCCATGGGCATAGAGAATGACGACGAGATAAACGAAGAGTACATCGAGTCCTTCGAGATAACCAAAGAGCCCGACAAGACCCTCTACAACCAGGGCGAGGCGGTCGATCTTTCCGGCATCCATTACAGGATCAACTACAAGGACGGTTCCTACACGGGCAGCATCATAATCGAGGATCTGAGCTGGGAGCCCGCCTACCTTTATTTCGAGGGTCCCGATACCGTCACCGTAAGATACGGCAGCTTCTCCGACAGCTTCGACGTCACCGTCGAGGAGGTCCCCGGCTTCGTTCCCCCTCCGATGGACTTCGACGGCGATGAGACCGAGGAAGAAGTCGATCTGGAGCTCATCGAGGAACCGGCGAAAACGAACTATTTCGAGGGCGAACCCATCGACCTCACCGGCATAAAGTGCCGCCTCTGGACCAGCATGGGCTTCAGGGACATCACCGATCCCGCCGAGTTCGGGGTCGATCCGCAGATCGCGACGGGCATGGGTCCCCAGACGATAAGCGTCGATTACAAAGGACGCTCCTCGGTGACTTATGAGATCTACGTCGAGATGGTCAACGAGATCTTCGATCAGGAATATGAGACAGATCTGGAAATGACCAAGGCGCCCGACAAGACGGAATACACCGTCGGCGAGCCCATCGATCTCACCGGCATGGTCTGCCGCCTCTACACCACCCTGGGCTTCAGGGACATCACCGATCTTGAGGGCATCAACTTCTATCCCAAGACCGCGGAGGAGCCCGGAAAGCAGAGCATATTCGTCGATTATAAAGGACTGGTGGAATTCGAATTCACCGTCGACGTATACCCCCGGGGCCCCGAGGGCGCGCCCGACCATCCCTTCGACGACATACCCGAAGGCGCCTACTATGAGCAGGCGGTCTCCTGGGCCGCCCAGACCGGAGTCACCGACGGCAACGGCAAGGGCCAGTTCATGCCCTTCCAGCTCTGCACCAGAGGACAGGTCGTGACCTTCCTGTGGAGAGCGATGGGAAGCCCCGAGCCTGAGAACCTGTGGGAGCCCTTCGATGACGTGAGCGACACTGACTACTTCTATAAGCCCGTCATCTGGGCCGTGTCGCACGGCATCACCGACGGAACGAGCGAGACCACCTTCAGCCCCTACAGCCAGTGCAGGTATTCGCACATCCTCACCTTCCTGTGGAGGACCCTCGGAAGGCCGGGAGACACCGGCGCCGAGAAGACGAACGAGTGGTGGGCCGACGCCCTGGCCTGGGCCGAGAAGGCCGGCCTCCTCGCCGACACCGTCGATCCCGAGGACGGGACCCTCAACGTGCAGGGCCTCTGCCCCCGCTGCGCGGTCATCACTTATCTTTACAGAGCGATGAACATGCTGAACGGCCCCACGAGGCAGTAAGGCAGTCAGCGCCCGGCAAAAGGCGATAAAAAAGGACCGGAGGCCCGGCAGGGTCTCCGGTCTGTTCTTGCAGGAGGCTATTTGAGCTGGGGGACGACGGTCTCCCAGACGCAGTCCGCGATGCCCGCGGCGGATATGTAAATAGCGGCCGGACGCCTGTCCCCGCCGGCGCTAAGCAGCGCGTTCAGTTTTTCCCGCCCGGGTGGTATAATGGAGCCCGGACATCATCGCCGCCGCGCCTTCGCGCGAAGAAAGGATAAAAATGAAAGAAAGACTCATCATCGCCGCCGCGCTCGCCGCCTGGAACCTGGTCGTTTTCTGCGCCTACGGCCTCGACAAGCGCAAGGCGAAGAAGGGCAGCTGGCGCCCGCCCGAAAAGCCCCTGCTGCTGATGGCCTTCTTCATGGGAGGAGCCGGCGCCCTGCTGGGCATGAGGGTCTTCCGTCATAAGACGAAGCACGCCGCGTTTTACATCGGCGTGCCTGTATGTCTAGTTCTCAATATCGCTGTCATCGCGTTCCTTGTGAGCCGGGGGCTGAAGTAGTTCCAGGCGTCGACGAAGAGATCGGTCACTATGCCCGAGACCTCTCCCACCTGCAGAGTCACCCTCGAGATCCTCGAAAGGCCCTCTTCCTCGGCGATCCGGTCCAGAGTCTTGGCCATATGTAGTGGGCCCTGCCGGTCTCGACGGTGTAGTCGGCCATGTCGCCGACCTGTATGCACCAGTCGTTCTCGTCGTCGGTGCAGCCCTCGCCCAGCATGGCGCGGGAGACCCTGCACGAGCAGATGCCGTCTCCCCCCGGCGGCACCATGGGCGTGATGTGCTCAAGGGGCAGGAAGGTCATGCGTTCGAACATGTTGGTGACTGCGGGGTTCCTCTCGATGCGGTCGCGGGAGGAATTGAAGAGCTCGGCGCTGCCCGGCACGAAATAGCTGGTGCGGTAGCGCTTCTCCTTCGGCGCCCCGGGGATGGGGCCGTTGTCGTCGTAGTGGTCGCCGTAATCGTACTCGACGAAGCCGTGGACGCAGAGGTCGTTCAGGGTCTTGTCGAATCTTTCGCGGCCCATCGCCTTGTTCATCTCGAAGAGCTGCTCTTCGGTGTACCACTTTCTCTGCTTCATGGTGAGGGCGACGTCGACCTCGTCCTCGCTGAGGATCTCGCGCAGCCCCCAGTATTCGGCGTCGGTCGTCTTAAGGCCGAAGAGCTTGTGGGGGACGTTGTCTGTTATCTTCGCTCCGAGCTTGGCGTATTTCTTCTTCCGCTCGGCTTCTCCTTCGTATCTGGACCTTACCTTCGGGTCCTTGTCCATCGATTCGGGCATGCTGAAACTCCTTCTTTTTCGGGCACGTCAAAATGTGATCACTCACTCATGCGATCGTTGAGATTCTAACACATAGGCCGCGGACAGGCAACTGAGATGATGAGAAAATACCGATTTCTTTTGAAAAATAAGGCGGAGCAGTCGTTACATAACAAGTGTTTTTGAATTTCCGTCCCCTCATGCTGCCCGCTCCGGGCCCGCATGTAGTATAATACAGGGGAAAACAGCGGCAGGCTCTTAAGGCAAGGCTTCGGCCGCGCCGGTCCGTCCGCGCCTTCGAAGAAGCCCCGCGCCCGCCTGCCCCGGCATCCTTCAGCGACGATAAGGAGATCTCCATGGAACTTTTCAGCAGCAGCAATATAAACTTCGACGCTTTGAGGCGCAAGGCCTTCAACTTCCGCTGGGCGGAGGTGGAGGAAGGCGTCATCCCCCTGACCGCGGCTGACCCGGATTTCCCGGTGGCGCCCGAGATCATCGGCGCGATAAAGGATTATCTGGCGGACGGTTATCTCTCCTACACCCCCAAGCTGGGGCTTCCCCAGCTGAGAAAGGCCATCGCGGAAGACCTCTGCCGCCGCAAGAACGAAGGCGTCCCAGAGGATCTGGTCCTGCCGGTGGACAGCGCCGCCAGAGGCATGTACATCATCGCCGGGGCTGTCCTTGAGCCGGGGGACGAGGCCATCGTCATGGATCCGGTAGACTACCTCTTCAAGAATTCGGTGATGACCGCGGGCGGCGTCCCCGTCTACTACCCGGTGAGCCCGGAAAAGGAGATCGATTTCGAGGATCTCGAGGACTACGTCACCCCGAAGACCCGCATGTTCTGCCTCTGCAATCCTCACAATCCCCTGGGGAAGGTCTATTCCGAAAAGGCTCTTGAAAAGCTCCTGGAGGTCTGCGAAAAGCA
>JAEEIC010000297.1 GCA_016281165.1 Bacillota bacterium
CACGGAAGGCGTGACCTGCCTCACCGGCCCCAGCGGCTGCGGCAAGACCACCCTCCTTCGCGTGATCGCGGGGCTCGAGACCGCGGACAGCGGCGTTTTGACAGACCGCCCGCGCCGCGTATCCTTCATGTTCCAGGAGGACAGGCTCTTTCCCTGGCTCACGGCCCTGGAGAATATAAAGATCGTCTGCAATGACGAAGAAAGAGCCCGCGCCCTTCTCAAGGCCGTCGAGCTCGAAGCGGAAGAAAAGAGCCTCCCCGCGACGCTCTCGGGAGGTATGAAAAGGAGGATAGCCCTGGCCAGGGCCCTCGCCTTCGACTGCGGTCTGCTCATCCTTGACGAGCCCTTCAAGGGCATGGACAGAGCCCTGACGGAAAGACTGGCCCCCCTCGTAAGGGACGCCGGCGTCCCGGTCATAGTCTCCACCCACTCGCCCGACGAACAGGCCCTGCTGGGAGGAAGAGTGATGCGCATCTCAAAGGCGGGCTCTTCAGAACATCCGCAGCTGCTCCTGCTCCCTTAGCTGCCTCAGCGGCGGCATGGGCTTTTTCATCAGCCTTTCGGCTGCCTTAAGATCTTTGATCCAGCCCTCGGCCTCGCTCATACCGAGCAGCAGGGGCATCCTCTCGTGGACGGGCCTCACCGTATCGTTCGCCTCGGTCGTAAGGACCACGAAGCGGGCGGCCCCGTCCTTAAGATCCCATATACCCGCCAGCAGCATCATCTCATTTTCCGGGTCCTCGAAGCCGACCCTTTTTTTATGCTCATCCCACTCCCAGAAGCGCGAAGCGGGCATGACGCACCTCCTGTAGAGGGCGGAGCTGCTGAACATGGGCTTCTGCAGGACGGTCTCCGCCCTGGCGTTGATCATGAGCCCGCCGCTCCCGGCGGGAAAGCCCCACAGCGCCTTATCCGCCCTGAGTATACCGCCCTCTCCCCTGACTATGAGAGAGGCCGCAGCGGGACCGATCTCCCCGCAGGGCATGTCTTCGGCGCTCTCTATCCCCAGCTTCTCCAAAAGCTCGTCCGCCATCCTGATGCCGTAACTGTATCTGCAGCACATGGGCGCCTCCGTTTACAGGTATCTCTTCGGGAACTGCATCACGCAGCCCTTCTTCGGGTTCACCACCTGGCTGATCCGAAGATCCCCGGCCAGCGAGAGCAGCATGGCCGCCTGAGCGTCCGAGAGCCCCGACTTTTTCATCAGATAGCGGTGCATCTTCCCGGCCGCGGCGACGCTCGCCGCGTCAAGGGACTCGTCGCCGAAGGTGGTGTATATATGGTCCTCCGTCTCGATGAAGGGCGTGGGAAGCTCCGTCTCTCCCCTGATCACGCTGACCCTCACCGTCACCTCCGCGGCGGCCTCCATGGCGCAGATGGCCGTCTCCCCGTCGCCCTGTACCGCGTGGCAGTCGCCCAGAGCGAGCAGCGCCCCCGGCACGTACACGGGAAGGCAGACGCTGCAGCCGGCGCCGAGGTCCTTTATGTCGAGATTGCCGCCGTGCTCGCCGGGAGTCTGGGTATCGCGGGGCTCCGCGGGCGTGGTGCCGATGACCCCTATCATCATGCGCAGCGGGATATTCCTTCCCCCGTCGAAGCGGATGAGCCCGTCCTTTATCTCGAAGCGCCTGCAGCAGGAGCCTTGGACCTCGTAGATGCCTTTTCCCGGCCGCACGCACATCACCCCGTGGTCTTCCGGTACGACGCTAAGTATATCGACCTTCAGGATATCGCCGGGCTCGGCGCCCTTAACGAACAGCGGGCCCGTCACCGGGTTGTTGCGCGTCATGTCCAGCTCCGCGAAATCCTTTCCGTCGCGGTCTATCTGCCCGTCGTAGCAGTCTTTCGTCAAAAAGCGCACGGTCTCGCCCGGCTCGGCGGTCTCCGCCGGTTCGAAGGCCGGATCGAATCTGAAATGTATATGCTCTCTGGTTATAGTCTTCATGGGGGGCCCCTTTACGATGGTCATTCATTCGCGTTATATTTTACCATACTGTATGCCGGAACGCGAGAGCGTGTGAGATTTGGGCTCATGCCATCCCCGCCGGCCGCGCTCCCTGAATAGTGTGTGAATAATATACATTTTTCGCGAAAGTTAAAAAATCTCTTGCAAGCCCGGCCCTTTAATAGTAAAATCTTTAAAACAAAAGAATCGGAGGCTTTTATGAAGACCACATTCAAGTACGATCACTACTACAACTACGAGGAGCTCAAGTCGAATCTGGAATATTTCGCGAATAATTATCCGGATCTGGTGGAGCTCAAGGTCAACATGGTGACCGCCGAGGGACGCAACCAGTACGGAGTCACCCTGACCAGCAAAAAGACCGGGGACGCCCTGAGCAAGCCCGGCTTCCATGTGGACGGCAACATCCACGCCGGCGAGATCACCGGCTCCATGGCCGCCATGCACCTGCTCGACTACCTGATCACCAACTACGGCAGCGACGAGGGCGTGACGAAGCTGCTCGACACCATGACCGTTTATTCCGTCCCCCGCATCAGCCCCGACGGCACCGAGACCTGGCTCACCACCCCCTACACCATACGCTCGGTCAACAAGGTGAACAACGAGGTCAAGGGCGGCGTCAAGGAAGAGGATCTGGACGGCGACGGCGTCATACGCATGATGCGCATCCCCAGCCCCTACGGCGCCTGGAAGAAGGATCCCGATAACGAAGGCGCGATCCTGCCCAGAGATCCCGGCGACAGAGAGGGCGAGTTCTTCGACATCTTCCCCGAAGGCATATTGGAGCCCTACGACGGGGACGAGAACCTCAAGACCAAGAAGAACGCCTGGTCGCTCGATTTCAACCGCAATTATCCCTTCGGCTGGTTCCCCGAGAAGCGCCAGCCCGGAGCCGGCAAGTATCCCCTCTCCAACGAAGAGACCAGGGCCCTGGCCGAGTGGATACTGGCCCATCCCAACATCGGCGGAGTCTCCACCAACCACACCAGCGGCGGCATGCTGCTCTATCCTCCCGGGACCAAGCCCGTGGCCGAAGCCTGCCAGGACGATATCAAGGCCTTCAAGGCCATCGCCGAGATGGGCAAAGAAGAGCTGGGCTACGAGATACTCAACATCTACGAGGAATTCGTCCAGGATCCCGCCCACTATGATTCCGGCGCCTTCGACGACTGGTGCTATCAGTCCGAGGGCATAATGGCCTACACCATCGAGTACTGGGATCTGGCCAAGAGAGCGGGCAAGCCCTACAAGGCCAACCAGAGGAGCAAGGAGACCGCCAAAGAGAGCATCGAGCGCTTCAACGCCTGCAGGCAGTGGGTCAAGGAGAACGCTCCCGCCGACTACGTCGAGTGGCACGAGTACGATCACCCGGTCTTCGGCAAGGTGGAGCTGGGCGGCTTCAACTACAAGTTCACCCACCAGAACCCGCCGGCCCACTTCCTCACCGAAGTCATGGAGCAGTCGACGCGCTTCCTGATCCGCTTCGCCAAGTCCATGCCCTCCCTGGTCATCGACAGCGTGAAGGCGGAAAAGGTCGGCGAAGGCTTCTACAAGGTCACGGCCGTGGCCGGGAACACCGGCTATCTGCCCACCAATATCTCCGATGAGGCCATAAACCTCGGCAAGGCCAAAGAAGTCGAGGTCTGCCTCAGCTTCGATCCCGCCGAAGGCTGCGAGATCGTCAGCGGCAAGGCCGAGGGCAAGATCGGCCACCTCTCCGGCTACAGCCGCACGGGCAGCGGAGCCTACTTCTACGGCAACATAGGCACCGCCTTCGCGGCGCCCGCCAGAAAGAAGATCGAATGGGTCGTCAAGGCCCCCGCCGGCACGAAGCTCACGGTAAAGGCCGTATCCCAGAAGGCCGGCCGCGCCGAG
>JAEEIC010000298.1 GCA_016281165.1 Bacillota bacterium
CTGCTTTCGGGATAGTTCCGGTAGACCGAGTCGGGCAGGGTGAAGAAATCGAGGTAGAGCTCGAACATGAAGCGCCCGAAGGGCTCCGCGGCCGCGCTCCCCAGCGCCGTGCCGCAGGCGGCGATGGTGAGGCCTTCGATCATGTAGGCGCCGATGAGCTCTCTGTCCGTCATGCCGAAGGCTTTCATCGTCCCTATCAGCGACTGGTCGTGGTCGATCATCTTCTTGAGCGACATGTAGAGCATATATATCGAGATGGCGAGGAAGAGGGCGGGGAGGAGGGTGCCGGTGGCGACGAGCTCGTCCATCTCGCCCGAGACCATGTCGGTGCTGACCTGCTCGTCCCTGTCGATGATGGAGGTGACCCCGCAGGGGCCCAGCCTCTCCTCCAGCTCGTGGCGCACGTCGTCAAGGGAAGTCCCTTCCTCGAGTATCAGGCCCAGCTCGCAGCGGTAGCCCTCCATCGACATGATGCTCTCGACCCTGTCCTTGGGCACGCAGGCGATGTCGTAGGTCTCCCCGTCCGGGACCATGGCTCCCTCGTCGGAGATCGTGTATATGTATTCGGGCCCGCTCACCGTCCCGGCATAGCTGAATTCGAAGACCTGGCCGCCGATGATAACGCTGACGGGATCGCCCTCCCTGAAGCCGTAGACGGAGCTCATCCTCTCGCCTATGTATATGGTCTCGTCGGAGGGAGAGGCGCCGCTGATGCTCAGCCTGTTCACCTTTTCCTCGGGATCGTAGGCCATCAGGTGCACCCTGCTTATCTCCTCCTGCCCCTCGCAGAGCATGCGGACGTCGCGGGCGAGCCTGCCGTCGGCCTCCTTTACCCCGTCGATCTCCTTCAGGGCCTGCACCTCGTCGTCCGAGGCGGCGATCACGCTGATGAAGACGTCGGCCAGACGGCTCTCGGCGTAATAGGCCTCGATCTGGCCCTTCAGGTTCTGCAGGGTGTCGAACATGGAGACGAGGGTGAATATGCCGATGGCGATTATGAGCATGGACCCGAAGAAGGAGGTCTTGTTCTGCATCGCCAGCCGGAGCACATTTTTCCTGTAGCTCCTCATCACCAGGCCACCTTTTCCGGATCCATCGGTTCCGGATTCTTCTCTATGCGCTCGATGCGGCCGTCTCTTACGAAGAAGGTCCTGTCGGAAATCTGCGCGATGCTCTGGTTGTGGGTGATCAGAACGACCGTCTTCTTATATTTGCGGCAGAAATCGTGCAGCAGCTTCAGGACCTGGACGCCGGTCCTGCTGTCGAGGGCTCCCGTGGGCTCGTCGCACAGCAGTATGTCCGGATTCTTGCACAGGGCCCTGGCGATGGCGATGCGCTGCTGTTCTCCTCCCGAGAGCCTGTTGGGGAAGTGGGAGGCCCTGTCGGCGAGCCCCACTTCCTCGAGGAGCTTCTTCGCGTCGAGGGGATGGTCGGTCAGCTCGCCCGAGAGCTGGATGTTCTCAAGGGCGGTGAGGCCGGGGAGGAGATTGTAGAACTGGAAGACGAAGCCGATGTGCTTTCTCCGGTAGAGGGCGAGGGCATCCTGATCCTCCCAGTCGAGGGGCCTGCCGTCGTACAGTATGCTGCCCGAGGTCGCCGTCTCGATGCCGCCCAGTATGTTGAGCATGGTGCTCTTGCCCGAGCCCGAAGGCCCCAGGACGACTATGAGCTCCGCCTCGCCGATCTCGAACGAGACTCCCTTGAGGGCGTTGACTGTCACCTCGCCGAGGACGTAATCCTTGACCAGGTCTTCTGCTTTCAATAGGATCTTCTGCATGGACGCCTTTCTCCGCCGCGGACCGCGGCATGGTTAGTTATCGCTAACCATGCCCGATTATACCACGGTTATCCTCAGCTAACAAGCCCCGCGCGAAGTATTTGCGCAAAAAACGTTTGATTGCGGCGCGATGGCGCCGCGAGGCGCCGCCGATCTCCCCTCCCGGCGGGGCTCAGGGCGTAAAATATAAGGTCTTTCGGGCGTTTTTGCCAATGTATCGCTTGCAATGATCCCTGCTCATGGTATAATTCAAATGTTACGCGGTCGAAAGACCAATCAGTAAGATCAAGGGAGAAAACGCAATGGAAATCATCGAACAAAGACTTATCTTCCGCGATCCCGGCAAGTATGCAGACCAAGTGATCGATGTATGCGGCTGGGTCCGGACCAACCGCAATTCCAATCGCTTCGGTTTCATCGAGCTCAACGACGGCACCTTCTTCAAATCGATACAGGTCGTCTACGAGGCGGAGCTCATCGACAACTTCGACGAAGTCGCCAAACTCCCCCTCTCCACCGCCCTCTCCGTGACCGGGACCCTGGTCCTGACCCCCGGAGCCAAGCAGCCCTTCGAGCTCAAGGCGAAAAAGATCACCGTCGAGGCTCCCTCCGACGCCGACTATCCCATCCAGAACAAGCGCCACAGCCTCGAGTTCCTCAGGACCCAGGCCCACCTGCGCCCCAGGACCAACACCTTCAGCGCGGTCTTCAGGGTGAGGAGCGTCGCCGCCTACGCCATCCACAAGTTCTTCCAGGAGAGAGGCTTCGTCTACGCGCACGCGCCCCTCATCACCGCTTCCGACGCCGAGGGCGCCGGCGAGATGTTCAAGGTGACCACCCTCGATCTTGAGAACGTGCCGAAGACAGCCGACGGCAAGGTCGACTACGATCAGGATTTCTTCGGAAAGCCCGCCAACCTCACCGTCTCCGGCCAGCTCGAGGGAGAGATCTTCGCCCTGGCCTTCAAGAACATATACACCTTCGGTCCCACCTTCAGGGCCGAGAACTCCAACACCGCCCGCCACGCCAGCGAGTTCTGGATGATAGAGCCCGAGATGGCCTTCTGCGATCTGCAGCAGAACATGGACGTCATCGAGGACATGGTGAAATATATAA
>JAEEIC010000299.1 GCA_016281165.1 Bacillota bacterium
GAAGATCACGCACTCTGTGGCCAGAGCCTCGAAGCGCTCAAGCTCCAGGGGATGCTCCCAGAACCAGTCGAGCAGGGAGACGAGGTCCTCATAGCTGTCGCCGAAGCTGCCCCTGATCTGATGCCAGCCGCGGCCGTCCTGCCAGCTGAGGGTCTTGGTCTCGTTCTCCGCCCCTTCGCCGAGGATGAGGATGCCGTCTCTTTCGGTCGCCGTCACAAAGGGCGGGAGCGGCTCCCCGTCTTCGCCGGTCCTGACATATATCATGTCGCTTATCTCGTGTATCCCCTTCGGGGCCGCCGTGTATACCAGGTCGCTGTAGCCTTCGGCGCCTTTTTCGCCGCGCCTCATCCACCAGAAGCAGAGCTTGTAGAGGCTGCCGTCGCCGTTGAACTCGGCCCTGAAGTCCTCTTCGGGATGATCGGTAAGCGGGGGGATGACGCCTTCTTCCTCGAACAGGGCCCGCCTGTCGCTGAGCGAAAGCTCGGCCGCGAAGGGGGGCATAACGAGGCTGGCGGACGATGAAGACGCCTGCGAAGAGCCTTTTTTGCCGCTGTTTTTGAAGTATTCCTTTGCCGTCATGGTCTCCGACCACTGCCGGGGCGCACTGTCCGCTGTCCGCAGCAGGGGCAGGGAAAAGGCGAAGACGGCGATCAGCAGGCAAGCCGCAACGGCGAGCCGGCCGCTGTGTATCTTTCTTCTTGCCGGTCTCACATCCGCGTCCGCGATCAGGTCGTCCCTGATCTCGCCGACCGCGTCCTGCAGTTTTTCCAGACTCATACCCATATGTCCTCCGATCTGAGGCAGGCGCGGAGCCTGTCCCTCGTGCGCTTGAGCGTCATCTTGACCTTGCTCTGAGTAAAACCGAAGCGCGAGGCTATATCGCCCACGCTGTCCAGATACCAGTATCTGCGTATGAAGATACGCCTCTCGTCAACGGGCAGCCCGTCAAGAAAAGCGTTTATGATCTGCGCCAGAGCCTCCGCTTCGAGACCCTCGTCGATCGCGGATCCCGAGGGAAGGCATTCCTCCAGCTCGGAGAGGGGAATGGCGGCGCTTCCGCCGCCCCTTTTTTGCGCGTTCCTCTCGCGCAGCTTTTTGAGCGACAGTCTTCTGGTGATCTTGCCCAGAAAAGACGGGAGATACCGCGGGCGGTGGGGAGGCATGGCGTTCCAGGCCCCGAGCCAGGTGTCGCTCACGCATTCCTCCGCGTCGGCGCCGCTGCCGAGCAGGTTCTTCGCGATGGAAAAACAATACGCGCCGTATTTCTTTTCGCTCTCGCTTATCGCGGCTTCGTCTCTTTCCCAGTAAAGCCCGACTATGCGTTCGTCGTCCACGGGCTCCTCCTTTCGTCAAACAAAGGCCTTTCACTCATCATCTGCCTTTTTTTCGCGTCCGGTCACACTTTTTGGTATGTATACACATGATATTGAAAAAATGACCGCCGTAGTTTATAATTAATTATAAACTTCATAAGATTTTTTTTAAACATCCTCATTGTCCCGAAGACGGAAGGGGAGCAGTATATGAAAGTCTTTATAATCAATCCCGGCGCGACCTCTACCAAGGTCGCGGTCTACGACGAAGAAAAGGAGCTGGCCAGAAAGACCGTCTATCACGACGCGGGCGAGCTCGCTCATTTCGAAAAGGTCCCCGATCAGAAGGAATACCGCCTGGCCATGGTGCTGGCCGCCATGAAAGAGATGGGCTATGAGCCCTCCGATTTCGACGCGGTCTGTTCCAGGGGCGGGCTGTTCAAGCACATACCCAGCGGTACCTACGAGGTGAGCGACGAGGTCATCGCGACCGTGATGGATCCGCCCTACGGCGAGCACGCTTCGAACCTGGGCGTACTGCTGGCGAGAGAAATCGCCGATTCCGCCGGCATCCCGGCCTATTTCGTCGATCCGGTCTCGGTGGACGAGCTGCAGGACGTGGCCAGGATCTCGGGCTTCAAGGGCTGGGAGAGGCAGAGCTTCTTCCACGCTCTCAATCAGAAGGGCATGGCGAGAAAGGCGGCCGAGATGATCGGCAAGGCTTACGAGGACTGCGACCTCATCGTCTGCCATCTGGGCGGGGGAGTCTCCACCGCGGCCCATCACAAGGGCAGGGTCATAGACGTCTTCAATGTGAAGGACGAGGGAGCCTTCTCCACCGACAGGGGAGGGTCGCTGCCCACGAACGCCATCATAAATTACTGTTTTGAGACCGGCGACAAAAAGCAGGTCAAGAAGGTCCTCGGCTCGGAGGCCGGCGTCTACTCATATCTGGGCACCAAGGACTTCATCGAGGTCGAGAAGAGGGCCCTTTCGGGAGAAGACCCCGAGGCCGCCCTTATTTTTGAAGCCTTCATCTACCAGCAGGCTAAGGACATAGGCGCCATGGCCGCGGTCCTTATGATGAACGTCGACGCCATAGTCATTACCGGAGGCATGGCCAACAGCAAGGTCCTGTGCGAGAAGCTCTCGTCGTACGTCGGGAAGATCGCCCCGGTGCTGGTACTGCCCGGAGAAGCCGAGATGGAATCGCTCGCCAAGGGAGCCATCAGGGTCCTCAGGGGCGGGAAGCTGATGAAGTATTAGGAGGTCCCGATGATAAAGGATATCAAACAGCTGATGGAGATGGCCGCGGGGGCCGAGACCAGGACCGTAGCCGTCGCCGCCGCTCACGACAGCGACGTCATCGACGCCGTGGTCAGGGCATATAAGATGGACATAGCCCGGTCGATCCTGGTCGGAAAAAGCGCCGAGATAGAAAGCCTTCTCGCTAAAGAGGGCATGAAGGGCGCCTTCGAGATCGTGGAGGCGGAGAGCGATACCGAGGCCGCTGCCAAGGCGGTAGCTCTCGCCAGGGAGGGCAGGGCGAACTGCCTGATGAAGGGCCTTCTTTCCACCGCCGACATGATGAGGGCCGTGATCAACAGGGAGACGGGCATCAGGACGGGCAGGCTCATCAGCCACGTGATGTTCTATTCTGTCGCGAACTACCCCAAGGTCCTGCTCAATACCGACGGCGGCATGAACGTCGCCCCGGATCTCGAGCAGAAGGCCCAGATCCTCGAGAACGCCGCCCGGACCCTTAAAAAGCTGGGCTACGACCACATCTACGCCTCCTGCGTCTGCGGAGCGGAGGCCGTCAATCCCAAGATACAGGCGACAGTGGACGCCGACGCCCTCTCGAAGATGACAGAGCGCTGGGCTCCCTACGGCATGGACGTCATCGGGCCCGTGGGCCTCGATCTGGCGATAAGTCCCCAGGCCTGCAGACACAAGCATTTCAGCGCTCCCGGCTGCGGAGAGGCCGACATACTGCTCGTCCCGACCTACGAGGTCGGCAACGGCATAGGCAAGACCCTGACCTACTTCGCGGGAGCCGCCTCCGCCGGCATCATCGTCGGCGCCGCCGTCCCCATGGTCCTGACCTCCAGGGCCGATACCTCAGATACCAAGCTGGCGTCCATCGCTCTGGGCGCCCTTGCAGGATAAACGAAACGCTTTTCAGTCAAACTGAGAAAGGTAGAAAAATGAAGCATCTCATGTCAGGAAACGAAGCCGCGGCCCGCGGCGCCTGGGAAGCAGGCCTCAAAGTGGGCGCGGCCTATCCGGGCACCCCGAGCACGGAGATCTTTGAAGAGCTTCCCCGCTACAAGGACGATCTCTACTGCGAGTGGGCTCCCAACGAGAAGGTGGCGACCGAGGTCGCTTACGGAGCTTCGATAGCCGGCGTCAGATCGATGTGCGCCATGAAGCACGTGGGCGTGAACGTGGCCGCCGACCCCATCTTCACCGCCGCCTACAACGGAGTCGGCGGAGGCTTCGTCATCGTCACCGGCGACGACCCCTCGATGCATTCCTCCCAGAACGAGCAGGACAACCGCTACTACGCCAGAGCGGCCAAGCTGGCCTGCGTCGAGCCCTCGGACAGCCAGGAGTGCAAGGACTTCATGAAGTACGCCTTCGAGATCTCGGAGAAGTACGACGTGCCCGTCCTCTTCAGGATGACCACCAGGGTCTGCCACAGCAAGAGCCTGGTCGAGTTCGGCGAGAGGGAAGAGAGGCCCGTGCCCGAATATGAGCGCAACGCCGCCAAGTTCGTGAGCACCCCGGCCAACGCCTACAGGAACCACGCCAAGCTCGAGAAGAACCTCGCCCTCCTCGCGGAGTACTCGAACGAGTGCCCCCTCAACAGGGTCGAGATGAACGGCGCGAAGATCGGCGTCGTCACCGCCTCCATCGCCTATCAGTACGCGAAGGAAGCCTTCCCCGAAGATACCTCCTTCCTCAAGCTGGGGCTCACCAATCCTCTGCCCCTGAAGCTCATAAAGGACTTCGCCTCCAAGGTCGACAAGCTCTACGTGATCGAGGAGCTCGAGCCCTTCATGGAAGAGCAGATCAAGGCCGCGGGCATCGAATGCGTGGGCAAGGACCTCATCGGCAACATGTACGAGCTCAACCCGGAGCTGGTAAAGAGCAGAGTATTCGGCGAACAGACCGAGTTCAAGAACGTGGAGGTCAAGGCCGTTCCC
>JAEEIC010000300.1 GCA_016281165.1 Bacillota bacterium
AGCCGCCCCAGCCGAGGTCGTAGACGGACGGGTTGTCCTTCCAGGACTTCTTGGTAGCGGTCATCTGGGAGTTGGGCATGCCCTGGATGGAGAGCTCGAACTTGTCGGCGCCGAAGATCTCGGCGAGGGACTTCTGCAGGAACTCGGAGCAGGCCTTATACTTGGAGTTGTCGCTGCTGTAGAGCAATTCGACGGATACCTTGCTGATGCCGGTCTCTTCGAGAGCCTTGTCGAAGTACTCCGTGGCGAGAGCGGGATCGTAAGCCCAGTTCTCCGGGGTGTACTCGGGATGGATCTTCTGCTGCAGTTCTCTGAAGGTCTCGCCGGTGCTGAGGTCGCCTATGACCATCTGGGGCTGGATGTACCAGGCGGGGATGGCGCTGCCGATGTTGGCGACGGAGACGCGGTCGATGCCGTGATAGAGGGCCTTGCGGAAGTTCAGGTTGTCAAGGATGGGGTTATCGGGGTTCTTCATGTTCACGGTGATGTGATACATGGAGGTCGCGTCGGACTCGATCAGACGGGGATCTTCCTTGTACTGGAGGTACTCTTCAGCTCCGAGGGAGACGTAGTCGATCTCGCCGTTGAGGAACATCTGCAGGGTGGTGGAGTTGTCGGTGACGACACGCTCGGTGACTTCATGAGCCCAGATCTCGTCGGCGAATACCCAGTTGGGGTTCTTCTCGTAGGTGACGGAAGCGCCGGGGATCCACTCCTTGAGGATGTAGGAACCGGCGGACATGAAGGTGTCCTTGCTGGTGCCGTACATGGTCTGGGTGCGGTCGGCGTTCATGGCTGCCTCATAGGTCGGCTCGTGGACCATGGCCATGGCGCAGTTGAAGCAGAGGTGGGTGACGATCTCATCGGCGGTGACGGGGCCCTTGGTGGTGATCTCGACGGTGTAGTCGTCGATCTTCTTCAGACCGACGTCTTCCCATTCGCACTCACCCTTGGTGTACTCGGAACCGTTGAGGATGGTGATGGTGTTGCTGTTGAAGTAGGAGGCTCTGGTGTTGAGGAGCTTCGGATCGATCAGCATCTTGTAGCTGTAGATGACGGTATCGGCGTTGAGCGGATCGCCGTTCTCCCAGGTGAGTCCCTGACGGAGGGGGATCTGCCAGACTTCACGGCTGTCGTCCATCTGCTGGGGGAAATCTGCCGCGAATTCGGCTCTGCGCTGGAACTTGTAGTCCGGTCCGATGTAGGAACGATAGAGGTAGATGTCTACCATGTCCGCGGCGTCGCCGTCACGGGACATCGAGTACATATGACCGTTCAGAGTCGAGATGTCGGCGTTGACCGCGAAGCGGAGAGTGCCTTCGCCTTCGGGCTTGGGCTTCTCGGGTTCTGCCGGCTTTGCGGGCTCGGCGGGAGCCGCAGGAGTCGCGGGAGTCGTCTCCGCGGGCTTGGAGGCCTCGGCGGGCTTAGTCTCCGCGGGAGGCGCGCTCGGGGTGATGTCTACTTCCTTCTTGCCGCAGCCGGCGAAGAGAGAAAGGACCATCAGCGATACGAGCAGGATGGCTAACACTTTCTTCATAAAAATTCTCCTTTTCTTTTATCACACATCGTGCCGAAGAGCCGGCACAAAAAGAAAACGTGTGCGGCGGTGCCGCTGCTTATATATCGGATTATAAACTATAGATGCAGTATAAGTAAAGCGTAATAGCGTTTTTTTGTTTGTCTATTTATACTACACATGCGGTATAAGTAAAGCGTAATAGCGTTTTTTTGTCTGTCTATGCTCAGAAAATGCGCTTCGTGTAATAAAATGTCAGTTTTTGCGCGATAAGAATATTCCCCCCAAGCGCGTGTTCTGGTATAATAAACGATGATCTTTTTATGCAGAGGTGCGGTTTGGATAAGGATAAACTGATAAGGAGCGCGGTCATCGCCGCTGCTGCCGGCGTCGCCGGATCCGCGGCGGTCCATAAGAACGAAGGGCTCTCGGCCGCTGCCAGCAACGCCCTGTTCTTCGGCGGCATAGTCCTGCTGGTCTACGCTCTGTTCCAGTATGCCCTGCACCTGGGTTTCTTCGGCGGCGTCATCTACAGCTTCAAAAAGATCGTCGAGAGCTTCACCGTCAGGAATTACGATCCGAAGACCTCGGAGATAAAGAGCAGGCCCGATTATGAAAGAGACAACAGGAGGGGCAGGGTCTGCCGCGAGGAATTCACCGTGGCGGGCATATGTCTTCTGCTCTCCCTCATAAGCGCGTTCCTCTGAGATACCTTTTGCCCTTTCGCGGGCTCACATCAGGGGGGCGATGAATTTGATCAGCGGCCCCACCAGACGGTAGAAGAGGGGATCCTTCTTCATCGTCTCATCGCTCACTTTTTTGCAGCGCTTCAGGGTCTCCCCGAAGTCTTTTTCTATGTCTTCTATGCAGGGGCAGCCGTAAAGATAGGTCGCGCATTCGAAATGGTGGTAGAGGCTGCGGTAATCGAGGTTGATGGTGCCGACCACGGCTTTTTTCCCGTCGCAGCAGAAGACCTTCGAGTGCATGAAGCCCGGCTCATACTCGTAGACGCCGACCCCGGCGTCGAGCAGCCTTTTATAATGCGATTTCGCCAGGGCGTAGGCCATCTTCTTGTCCGGGATGCCCGGCAGTATGATCTTCACGTCCACGCCCCTTTGGGCCGCGAATCTTATGGCGGTCTCCAGCTCGTCGTCAAGTATCAGGTAGGGGGTCATGATGTGCACGTAGTCGTCGGCCCTGTTCAGTATGTCCATATAGACGTTCTCGCCGGCTTTGTAGCTGTCGAGGGGACTGTCGGAGTAGGGCATTACGAAGCCTTCGGCCCTCTCGCGCGCGCCATCTCCGATGCTCTCGAGGGGGCTGAGATCCATCTCCTTCTCGTCAGTGTTCCACATCTGCAGGAACATGAGGGTGAAGCTCTCGGCGGCGCCGCCTTTGAGCATCACGGCGGCGTCCTTCCAGCGGCCGAAGCGCTTTCTCCTGTTTATGTATTCGTCGGCGAGATTGACGCCGCCGTTGAAGGCGGTCCTGCCGTCTATCACCAGTATCTTGCGGTGGTCGCGGTAATTGTAGTGCGATGAGACGACGGGCATCAGCGGCGCGAATTTCTTGGCCCTGATCCCTCTTTCACGCAGCCTCTTCGCGTAGTCGACGGGAAGGTTCGCCATGTCGCACATCCCGTCGTATATGACCCTGACGTCCACGCCCTCGGAGACCTTGCGCAGCAGTATCTCGAGAATGCGGCTCCACATCTCGCCCTCTTCGATGATGAAGTACTCCATGAAGATGAAGCTCTCGGCCTTCTCAAGCTCTCTTATCATCGCCTCGAACGCGGCCTCTCCCGAAGGCAGGTAGGTGACGTCGGTATCGCCGTAGACGGGGAAGCAGCCGCTTTTGTCCAGGTATCTTTTCAGTCCGGCGGTGGCGGGATCCGAGGCTTCTATCTCCTTCAGCACCTCCCTGTCCTGCGCGAGGCAGCCGGCCGTCTCTTCGTTCATCTGCCGCAGACGGCTGCTCAGCAGCCTGTGACCGAAGGAGTTGCGGGTGAACCAGAGCAGGACGGCCCCCGGGATGGGCACCAGGGCGATGAGGAACATCCAGGTCAGCCTGGCGGAGGAGTCCATGCCGCTGTTGAAGAGATATATCACCATGACGACGGTGAAGACGCTGAGGAAGGCGGAAAGATAGGTGAGATAGCCGCTGAGCCAGCGGTAGAAGCTGAGGAAGACCAGGACCTCAAGGAGCATCAGCAGGACGACGAGGAAGAACCTGCTGAATATTAGTCTGAAAAAGCCCTTTTTCATGGGCTTGGCCAGCCTTATGAGAGTCTCTTTGCCGTTGGACCTTTCTTCGTTCATCTCAGCGTGATCCTTTCTTCGGCCCGCGCCCTTGCCTGCGGGCGCCGCGGCGCTTACGGGATATGATAGCACAAAAAGCGTCTTTTTTACATAGCACTGTACGCGGAGAGCGCTCCGGGGCGGACAGTGCATAAATGTATAAAAAAGAGCTTTTTCCGGCTATTGCGCAAGTCCTCCCCATGTGATATTTGTTCATTGAACGATATCCAGCGTGATCTGACCAAGGAGGAGACCCATGACGGACGTCATAGAATTAACGATCGAAAAGCTGCGCGCCATGCTGGAAGCGGGGGAGACCACCTCGTACGAGCTGGTGCAGACCTACATGCAGCGCGTCGCCGC
>JAEEIC010000043.1 GCA_016281165.1 Bacillota bacterium
AAGTATCACGCACTTTCAGCGAGTATCTGCTGATCCCGGGCTACTCCGGCCCCGAGAACATCCCCGCCAACGTGTCTTTGAAGACCCCGGTCACCAAATACCGCAAGGGCGTCGAGGAACCTGCTCTCACCATGAACATCCCGCTGACCTCGGCTGTCATGCAGGCTGTCTCCGGCGACAAGCTGGCCGTGGCCCTGGCGAAAGAGGGCGGTATATCATTCATCTTCGGTTCGCAGAGCATAGAGAGCGAGGCCGCCATGGTGGCCAGAGTCAAGAGCTCCAAGGCGGGCTTCGTGCCTTCTGATTCCAACATCAGGCCCGACCAGACCCTGGGCGAGCTGCTCGAGGTCAAGGAACGCACCGGCCACTCCACCACCGCCGTCACCGACGACGGGACCGCCGAGGGCAAGGTCCTGGGCATCGTGACCAGCAGGGACTACAGAGTGAGCCGCATGAGCCTCGACACCAAGGTCTCCGAGTTCATGACCCCCTTGAGCAAGCTCGTCTACGCCAAGGAGGGCATCAGCCTCAAGGAAGCCAACGACATGCTCTGGGACAACAAGCTCAACGCCCTGCCGATACTCGACGACGGCGGCAGGCTCAAGTATTTCGTCTTCCGCAAGGACTACGACAGCCACAAGGAGAATCCTCTCGAGCTCCTGGACGATAAGAAGCGCTATGTGGTCGGCGCCGGCATCAACACCAGAGATTATAAAGACAGAGTCCCGGCCCTGGTCGAGGCGGGAGCCGACGTGCTCGTGATCGACAGCTCCGAGGGCTATTCCAACTGGCAGCACGACACCCTGGCCTGGATCAGAGCCACCTACGGCGATAAGGTCAAGGTCGGAGCCGGCAACGTGGTCGACGGCGAGGGCTTCAGGTTCCTGGCCGACTCGGGCGCTGATTTCGTCAAGATAGGCATAGGCGGAGGCTCCATCTGCATCACCCGCGAGACCAAGGGCATAGGCCGCGGACAGGCGACGGCGGTCATCGACGTGGCCCGCGAAAGAGACAAGTACTTCCAGGAGACCGGGATGTACATCCCCCTCTGCTCGGACGGCGGCATAGTCCACGACTATCACATGACCCTGGCCCTGGCCATGGGCGCCGATTTCCTCATGCTGGGCCGCTACTTCTCCAGATTCGACGAGAGCCCCACCAACAAGCTGCTGGTCAACGGAAGCTACGTCAAGGAGTACTGGGGCGAGGGCAGCAACAGGGCCCGCAACTGGCAGCGCTACGATCTGGGCGGGAGCAAGAAGCTGAGCTTCGAAGAGGGCGTGGATTCCTACGTTCCCTACGCCGGCGCGCTCTCCGACGGAGTCAGGAGCTCCCTCTACAAGGTCCGCTCCACCATGTGCAACTGCGGCGCTCTCACCATACCCGAGCTGCAGCAGAAGGCCAAGCTGACCGTGGTATCCAGCACCTCCATAGTCGAGGGCGGAGCCCACGACGTCATCCTCAAGGATACGAGCAGCCAGAGATAAACTCACAGACATAAAGGGGATCCCTTTCATATCATTGAAAAGGGCCCCTTTATTTGCTATATTTATTCAGAAAACAATACCTGAGGCCGCCCAAGAGGCGCGGCCCCGCGAGGCAGAGACCGGCGCACACCGCGGCCGGACGAAGAGATATCAGGAGGAAACATGGACAGCAACAAGCGCCCCGACGATATGAAGAGAATAAACACCCCGGAACTGGCGGAGGCCTTTATCGGGGAGCAGATCAAGGCTATAAAAGAACAGGTGGGAGGCGGCAAGGTCCTCCTGGCCCTCTCCGGCGGAGTCGATTCCTCCGTGGTCGCCGCCCTGCTCATCAAGGCGATAGGAAAGCAGCTCACCTGCGTGCACGTGAACCACGGCCTGCTGCGCAAGGGCGAGCCCGAGCAGGTCATCGACGTCTTTGGAAAAGAGCTGGGAGCCAACCTGGTCTACGTAGACGCCTCCGACCGCTTCCTCGACGCACTCGCCGGGGTGAGCGAGCCCGAAAAGAAGAGAAAGATCATCGGCAGCCTCTTCATCGACGTCTTCGCCGAAGAAGCGAGAAAGCTCGAGGGAGTCAGCTTCCTCGCCCAGGGCACCATCTATCCCGACATACTCGAGAGCGAAGCCGGCGTCAAGGCCCATCACAACGTGGGCGGCCTGCCCGAGGATCTGGCGGCCAGATTCGAGCTCGTGGAGCCGGTCAAGCTGCTGTATAAGGACGAGGTCCGCATGGTCGGCAAGGCCCTCGGACTTCCCGACAACATGGTCTACCGTCAGCCCTTCCCCGGCCCCGGCCTGGGAGTGCGCTGCGTGGGCGCCATCACCCGCGACAGGCTCGAAGCGGTGAGAGAGTCCGACGCCATCCTGCGCGAGGAGTTCGCCCTGGCCGGTCTTGAGGGCAAGGTCTGGCAGTACTTCACCGTCGTTCCTCCCTTCACCTCCACCGGCATCAAGGACGGAAAGCGCACCGACGACTGGATGGTCATCATCCGCGCCGTCAACAGCGTGGACGCTACCTCCGCCACCGTCCCCGAGCTGCCCTACGGGCTCCTCTTCAAGATCCGCGACCGCATCCTCGCCGAGGTCAAGGGCGTCAACAGAGTCCTCTACGATCTTTCTGGCAAGCCCGTCGCGACCATAGAATTCGAATAGGCTGTGAGCCCCGAAAAGCCTGATCTTCAGGGCCTTTCGGGGCTTTTTGCGTCGGCGGCCCTGTTTCCTTTAAGGCCCGCGCTCTTTTGGCAGGCTATGTAC
>JAEEIC010000044.1 GCA_016281165.1 Bacillota bacterium
AATCTCTCCGAAAACTCTTTTTCGAAAGCGCTCTTATCGATCATTCAGCAGCTCCTGCACTTCTTTAAGGTATGGGAGAGCCGGAATGGCGCCGCTTCTTGAGGCCGTGATCGAGGCCGCCCTGTTGGCGAACCTCACACCGCGGGCGACGTCTCCGGCGCTCATGGCCGCCAGGCCTCCCGCTTTCGCGACCTGCGAGAGCAGGGCTCCCAGGAAGGAGTCCCCCGCGCCGTTGGTATCGGCGACTTTTACCGCAAATCCGGGCTCCGTGCCGCCTTCTCCCCTGAAGCGCCAGTACGCGCCGTCCTTTCCCAGGGTGACGAGGACGAGCTTCACTCCCATATCCGCGAGCGCCTTCGCGGCCTCATCCGGCGTCTTACGGCCGGTCATCAGAACCGTCTCCTCATCGCTTATCTTGACTATGTCGCACAGCGGCAGCACAGAACGCATCTTTTCCATGGCGGTCTTTTCATCCTGCCACAGCACGCTGCGGTAATTGGGGTCATAGGAGATCAGGGCGCCGTTCTCCTTCGCCTTTTTGACGACGGAGACGACTGTCTTCTCGCAGGCCGGATCGGTGAGGCTCACGCTGCCGAAATGCAGTATGCCGCAGCCTTCGCAGGCTGCCTTGGCTTTGTCTTCGTCTATGCATGTATCTGCCCCGGGGGCGCGGCAGAAGGAAAAGCTGCGCTCGCCGTTTTCGTCCACTGTCACGACCGCCAGAGTCGTGCTCGCTCTGTCCGTGGTCTGCAGGCCTGAGACGTCGACGCCGCAGTCCCTGAGCACGGACCTGAGCATGGCGCCGAAGCTGTCGTTTCCGACGCAGCCGACAAAGCCTGCCTTTACGCCCAGCCTTGCCGCTGCGACCGCCACATTGGCGGGCGCTCCGCCCGGATTCGCCGCGAAATGCGCCACTCCGTTCCCGTCTGTTTCAGTCTGGGTCATATCGACCAGGATCTCGCCTATCGCTGTAATATTCATGTGTCTTTCCGCTTGTATTTTGATGCACAACAATATTATGTCATTATTTTAACAAACCTGCGGAACAATAGCAAATACAATAACGCGGGCGCGGCGGTATCGTGGTATTATATGATACGGAGGAAAACGAAATGATCGATCCGAAACTCCTTTTTATAACCAACAACAGCGAATCGAGCGCGGATCTGCCGAAAATATTCTGCTGCTGCCATCCGGACGACGCGGATCATCTGAAGTCTGTCTGTGACGATCTTTTCGCGGCGGAGAAAGCATGGTACTCTAGATGCATTTTGTCGACGCGAAGGGAATATTGACGGGCAGGGGAGACGCCTTCGGCATGAACATATACCGGGGCTGCTCCCACGGCTGCATCTACTGCGACAGCAGGAGCCTCTGCTATCATTTCGATCATCCCTTCGAGGATATCGAGGTGAAGAGGAACGCTCCCGCCCTGCTCGAGGCTGCCCTCCGTTCAAAAAGAAAAAAGGCCATGATAGGGACGGGCTCGATGTCGGATCCCTACATGCACTGCGAGGAGGAGCTCGGGCTCACGAGGCAGTGCCTTGAGATCATCGAAAGATACGGCCACGGCGCGGTCCTGCTCACGAAATCGGACCGGATCTTAAGAGACATAGACCTGCTGGAAGAGATCGATAAGAAGAGCAAGTGCGTGGTCCAGATGACCCTGACGACATTTGACGACAGGCTCTGCGCCGAGATAGAGCCCAACGTCTGTCCGACGAGCCGCCGCCTCGAGGTACTGGAAGAGATGAGAGAACGGGGCATCCCCACGGTGGTCTGGCTCTCGCCCATACTCCCCTTCATCAACGACAGCGAAGAGAACATAAGGGCGCTCCTCAAAGCCTGCGCCGGCGCCGGGGTCAAGGGGATAGTCTGCTTCGGCATGGGCCTCACCCTTAGAGAGGGCAACAGGGAGTATTTTTACGACGCCCTTGACAGGCTCTTCCCCGGGCTCAGGGAGAGGTACATGAAGACCTACGGCAACGCCTATATGGTCATGAGCCCCGAAAACGAGAAGTTGATGAGGATATTCAGGGATTTTTGCGCGGAGAAGGGCATCATGAGCGCGCCCGATGAGTGCTTCGCCTATCTTTCGGCCTTCCCCGAGAAGGAGCGGCAGCTCAGCATGTTCGACATCCGGCCCTTGTAAAAAAAGCGGCGGAGCGCAAATATCTTCTTTATTTCCCGCGCAAAGGGAGTATAATACTTGCGTCTTTGACGCGGGAGGTAATATGAAGGGAATGAGCAGGGCCGAGCTCTCGGTCCTTATAAAATGCTGCATATGCATAGGCTGCAGCATAGGCTTCGTAAGCAACTGCATCGGTCTTTTCTACACGCCGATGTCCGAGGCTTTGGGCACGGGAAGAGGCAAGATCGCGGTCATCTCGACCATCATCAGCCTTTCCGCCGCCGCTTTCGGGCGCATAGTCGCGAGGCTCATCAAAAAGTTCCCCATCAATTACGTCATGACCACAGGCGCCCTGATGACCGTCTGCGGACTTTTCGTGCTGTCATTCGCCAGAGAGATCCCTCTTCTTTACGCCATGGCCATGGTGATAGGAGTGGGAGTCATCTGCTTTAAGAACCTCACCGTCTCCATCGTGCTCTACAGCTGGTTCGGCGAGAAGAGCGCCTCGAAGCTGGGCCTTGCCATGGCCTTCAGCGGCGTCACGGCGGCCTTCATGAACCCCATACTGGGAAAGATCATCACCGCCAGCGATTACGGCACCGCCATGAGGGTACTGGCTCTGGTCATCGGCGTCTTTTCCTTCCCCGCGGCCTTCACGATCAGGCTCAAGGAGGGCGGGGCGGAGAAGTCCTCCGCCAACGCGGCGAAGAGCGGCAGCGATGAGAAGACCTATATACCCACCGTCCTTCTGATACTGATGGCGGTCTGCCTGCCCATCTCCGTCTCCGGGGCGACAGGCATGAACACGCACTTCTCGTCCTACGTCGTCACTTTGGGCTACAGCCTCGGCTTCGGCGCCACGGTGGTCTCCTTCCAGAGCATCTTCAATTCGGTCTGGAAGCTGGTCTACGGCTTCCTCGCGGACAGGATAGGGCCCATCAGGTCCTGCCTGGTATACGTCGGGCTGAGCATCACCTCCTGCGTGCTGCTCATCACCCTCACGCGCCTGCCCGCCGGCATCATAATGGGCGTCAGCCTTTATCCCGTAGCCTTCTCCATCTCCACGGTCGGCATGCCCACCATCATCATGAAGGTGGCGAAGGAGCGCTACGCCGAGGTCTACGCCACCGCCAACATGGTCCAGGCCATAAGCTACGCGACCATGACCTCGGTCTACGGAGTCATAAGCGACAAGGCCGGCAACTACATACCCTGCATCATGATGGTCTTCTGCTTCGCTCTCCTCTGCGGGACCACCTGCCTCATCATCAGAAAAAAGGAGAAGGGCGTCCTGGATTAGAGCGCCCCGTATTCATACATGAAGAGTTCCGCATTATTGAACAAAGCGGCGGAGATGGTGAAGATCACCCTCGCCACGGTCCTGCTGGCCGCCTCGGTGCATTTCTTCCTTCTGCCCAGCCACCTGGCCCTGGGGAGCGTGGCGGGCCTCGCCCTGATACTTTCCAACTTCCTGCCGCTCTCGGTCTCGGCCCTGACCATGATCATCAATCTCGCCCTGCTGGGCCTGGGCTTCCTGCTCATAGGCCGCGAGTTCGGCGCCAAGACCGTGTACACGACCGTGCTGCTCCCCGCCGTCATGGGCGTTTTGGAGAAGGTCTTCCCCGGCGCGCAGTCTCTCACCGGAGACGCTCTCAGCGACATGGTATGCTTCCTCTTCGTCTGCAGCTTCGGCCAGGCGGTGCTCTTTAAGTGCAACGCCTCCTCCGGCGGGCTCGATATAGTGGGGAAGATACTCAATAAATACTTCCGCATGGAGCTCGGCAAGGCCATCTCCCTCGTCGGCATGGCCGTCGCCCTGTCCTCGGCCTTCGCCTACGACAGCAAGACCGTGGTCCTGAGCGTGCTGGGAACCTACCTGAGCGGCCTGGTCCTCGACCACTTCATCTTCAACTCCAACATGACCAAAAGGGTCTGCGTGCTCTCGGAGCACGAGGACGAGCTGCTGCGCTTCATCACTCAGGATCTGCACAGCGGGGCGACCATATACCAGGCGAGGGGAGCCTATACCGATGAGCTCCGGAACGAGATCATCACCATCGTCGACATGCATGAGTACAGAAAGCTCATGAATTTCATCCAGGAGAAGGATCCCAAAGCCTTCGTCACCGTCTACAACGTCAACGAGGTCGTCTACAGGCCCAAGACGAAGTAGCAGGACAGCCCGCGCGGCGCCGGATCGGAGGATCGTATGACGGAGAGAAAAAAGCAGGAGTTCTGGGTCGTGGTGCGCTGCTGCGTGCTCATCGGCAGCAGCATAGGACTGATCAGCAACTGCATAGGCATCTTCTATACCCCGCTGGCTGAGGCCCTGGGCACCGGAAGAGGGCAGGTCGCCGTCATCGCGACCATCATCAGCCTCTCCTCGGCCTTTTTCGGGACGGTGGTGGCGAAGCTCGTCAGGAGGTTCCCCATAAACACGGTGATGACCGCAGGCGTCATCATGACGGTCCTGGGCCTGTTCCTCTTTTCCTATGCCCCGAGACTGGAGTATTTCTATGTGCTCGCCGCGCTGATAGGGGCGGGCGACATCTGCTTTAAGAACCTCACGGTCTCCATGGTCCTGCAGAGCTGGTTCGGCAGCAGGAGCGCCTCAAAGCTGGGCATCGCCATGGCCATGTCCGGCGTAGTGGCGGCCGTCATGAACCCCATACTCAGCAGGGTCATCTCGGCGGGCGGCTACGGCACCGGCTTCAGGCTGCTTGCCATCCTGGGCGGGGCCTGCGCTCTTCCCTGCACAGTCACCATGCGTATGGACGACAGCGCCGAAAACAGGCCCGCCGTCAAGAGCAGCGGCGAGAAGGGAGCCGCGCAGGGACCGTATATCTCACCCTTCATGATGTTCCTGCTGCTCGTCTTCCCCGTGCTCGTCGTGACCGGGAGCGGAATGAACACGCATTTCTCGTCCTACGCGGTGACCCTGGGCTACAGCCTGGGCTTCGGCGCG
>JAEEIC010000045.1 GCA_016281165.1 Bacillota bacterium
CGTCAAGGTCCGCCCGGTCCCCGGGGCAGTTTCCGCTGAGCGGGCGGGAGGCGCCGCCGCGTTCTTCGCCTGCGTCTTCCGCCGGCAGGACGGCGAAGCAGGTGGGACCGCTGCCGGAGAGCTGGACGGCGAGAGATCGCGGAGCCGCGGTCCTGAGCAGACCGAGCCTTTCCGCGATGGCGGGGCAGACTCTTAAGGCCGGGGCTGTGAGCCCGTTCCCCATGTGCCGCGTCTTTGCGGCCAAGGTCTTCGCGGCGGTGAAGGCTTCGATGCTGCCGAAATACCCGTCTGCGCTGTTACGCGCGGCAGCCCTGTCCGCGCCGCCGGGCGCGGCAGTCAGCTCATCGGCGCCGTACTTCCTGTCCTCTCGGGCGGCGGGCCTGCTGTCTTTCGCTTTCGGCCTGAAGTCTTCGGGCCTTAAGGCCTGGTAGACGGCCTTCGTCGAGACGCCGAAGGGCGAGGTGAGGAGCAAAAGGGCGCAGTCGACGGGTTCCGCCGGGGCCAGCTCGGTGCCGGTGCCGCGGGCGACGGCGGCGAAGACGCCGTTCTGGGCCATGAGGCTGAAGGGCACGTCGCTCCCGAGCTTCGCCGCGGTCTCAAGAAGGGCGGCGGGAAGCTGCGAGGGCGGGGCGCAGTCCGGAGCAGTCTCCCTGCTTTCCGCGCCTTCCTTCTCTTCGGGCAGTATGCCCCAGAGGCGGGCGAGGGCGGTGATGACGGCCGCTCCGTCGGCGGAGCCTCCGGCAAGACCGGCGGCGACGGGGATGCGCTTCTCGACCTTGATCTTTGCGTGTCCCGAAAGGGCGGGGCGGAAGGTCTCGCGCATCAAAACGGCGGCCCTGTAGGCGAGGTTGCCTCCGTCCGCGGGCAGGTCGGGCCGTCCCGGGTCCAAAGAGACGGTAAAGCCTTCTTCCTGCGGCCTTTCCTCCCAGCTCACAGAAACGTCGTCCGCGAGGTCTATGGCCTGCATGAAGCTCTCTATCTCGTGGTAGCCGCCGGGCAGCTTCCCCAGTATGTTAAGTATCATATTGACCTTGGCATAGGCCTTTACGCCGGCGCTCTTCATGGCTTATCCGCGTCCCTTTATTCCCTGACTTCTTTCCTGAAGGTGAGGATGAAGGCGCCCTTTACCTGCAGCGAGGTCGCCATGTAGTCGTAGGTGACCAGCTCCCAGCCCTCGGCGGCTCTGGCGTTGATGAGCCCGTCCAGCTCGGCGGCGTCGGCCGGGCTGGCCTTGTCGGAGAACCATTTGGCGCTGACGGTGAGTATCTCGGACTTGTATGTGTACATCTTGATCCCTTTCCGGCGGGAGCCTGAGGCTTTCTTCTGTCATCCCGCCGCAATAATAATAACACAAAAGCTTCATTTAATCATCGCCGCTTATGTGTTAGAATATCATGACTGATAATGCGGTCCGGGGCTGCGCAGCCCGAAGGCCCGCGAAACGAAGGAATATGACCCGAAAGGGGTGACAGATATGAGCAATACGATAATAGCGGTCGACGAGAGCGGTTCCTACCGCCTTTATCTGACCATAACGACAGAAGCGGTGAGAGAAGCGGCCCGCATCCACGGCTGCACTCCCCTTGCCGCCGCGGCTCTGGGCCGCACATTGACGGGAGCCGGCATGATGGGGCTCATGCTCAAGTCGGATACCGACAGGCTCACCCTGCAGATCAAGGGCGACGGACCGGCGGAGCAGATACTGGCCTGCGCCGATCCCGCCGGGCACGTCAAGGCGTACATAGCGGATCCGGCCGTGGACCTGC
The DNA here is from genome assembly GCA_016281165.1 of Bacillota bacterium. Taxonomy (GTDB): domain Bacteria; phylum Bacillota; class Clostridia; order Peptostreptococcales; family Anaerovoracaceae; genus RGIG2707. The sequence goes on from JAEEIC010000045.1 coordinate 1,767, forward strand.
CCTTGAAGGAGAACGGCAAGCTCGACGTGGGCGGGGCCGTGGGGCAGGGGAGCCTCACCGTGATCAAGGATATGGGCATGAAGGAGCCCTACGTGGGGCGCATCGAGCTGGTGAGCGGCGAGATCGCCGAAGACCTCACCCGGTACTTCACCGTCTCCGAGCAGCAGCCCTCCAGCGTGGCCCTGGGCGTGCGCTTCGGCGCTGACGGCGAGATATCCGCCGCCGGCGGCATGATCATACAGGTCCTGCCGGGCGCGAGCGACGAATGCCTCACTGCTCTTGAGGACATGCTCTTCCTCATGGATTCCTTCACCCTCCTGGTGCAGGACGCAGCGGCCATGGAAGGGCCCGACAAGACGAAGAACCTCATGGATCTGATCTTCGGCCGCCTGCCCGAGCAGTTCAGGCCCCGCGTCCTCGAGGAAAAGGATATCGAGTGGCGCTGCGACTGCAGCCGCGAGAGGATGGAGGCCGCCCTGGTCTCCATAGGCAAAAACGACCTCATGAAGATCATCGAAGAAGACGGGCAGGCCGAGCTCACCTGCCAGTTCTGCAGAAAGAGCCGTCATTTTGACAAAAACGAGCTGATATCCCTGCTCGAGAGGGCTGTCAGCTGAGAAAGGAGCAGCCATGAAAGACGTTATGCTCAGGATCACCGGCAAGGTCGTCAGCTACGAGAAGGGCCGGGAGATATCCGAGGACGTGATGGAATTCATCACCGAGGGCAAGATGCAGAGCCGCGGCCGCACCACCATGCTGGTATATCCGGAGATGGAGGAGAACGGGCTGGGCGAATATACCACCTACCTCACCGCCAGCCCCAACAGGGTGCGCATCCGCAGGGAGAACGACAAGAACGAGCAGCAGACCGTGATGGAGTTCGAGAAGGGCAGGCGCTACAACGGTTACTACCTGACCCCCTACGGCCTCATGGACATGGAGATGCTCACCAACAGCATCGAACCCTTCAAAAGCGGCGAGGGCGGCAAGACCCTCTCCATAGATTACAGCATGAGCCTCAAGGGCCTCACCGAGACCCGCAACAGGCTCGACATCGAGATACTTAAGGACTTTGAGGAGGCCGGACATGAATAACAGTCAGAGCAGGATGAAACGCGTAGCCAGGGTATTGGCCCTGCTGCTGGCCCTGGCCCTCATCGCCTCCAGCTGCTTCTATCTTCTGATGGCGGTGGGAGGCCTGCTGGGCTATGAGAGCGGCAGCGTCGCCTACGCGGCCGAGGGAGAGGAGCCCGATCCCCTGGCGATAGGGGAGGAAGACCAGTTCCGCCTCGACCTCCTGGAGGAGCTCCTCGTCTTCATAAGATCGACCTTTAAGGAAGACGTCGAATACAGCACCATGATAGAGGGCATGTACAACGGTCTCTTCGAGTCCCTTGACGACCCCTGGACCGAGTACTACTTCGCCGGGGACAGCACGGCCGACGTGCTCGAGGTCGAGCTCGACAACGAGTTCTACGGCGTGGGCGTCAGCTTCTCCAAGGACGAGAACGGTTTCCGCATCATGGGCATCACCGACGGCAGTCCCGCCCAGGAGGCCGGCATCACCGACGGCGGCTACATCGTGAGCGTGGACGGCGAGAGCGTAGAAGGCCTCGACACGACCCAGCTGGCCATGAGGATCAGGGGAGAAGAGGGCACCAGCGTGACCCTGGGCATCTCCTACGCGGGCAAGCTGACCGAATACACCGTCGTCAGGCGCAAGATCAATCAGGCCAGCCTCACCTACAGGATGCTCGAGGACGGCATAGGCTACATCAACATCGACAGCTTCTCCGAGACCACCTCCGAGGAGTTCAGCGAGGCCAGGCTCTATCTGCTCAATCAGGGCATGAACGGCCTCATAATCGACCTGCGCAGCAACGGCGGGGGCTACATCACCGAGGCCTGGAACATCGCCGACAGGCTCACCGGCAAGGGCGTCCTGGGCTACTATTTCCAGCAGGGCGAGGTCTACGAGACTATAAAGTCATATGACAACAAGGTGCGCAAGGTGCCCATCGTGCTCCTGGTCAACGAGTTCACCGCCTCGGCCTCCGAGGCCCTGACCGCGGCTTTAAAGGAGAACGGCGTGGCCGTCGTGGTGGGCGAGGTCACCTACGGCAAGGGCGAGGCCCAGATACAGTACACGGTGAAGAACGGCGATGCCTTCAAGATCACCTTCATCACCTTTACCGGGCCTTCCCAGAACCCCATACACGGCAAGGGCATAGTCCCCGATTTCATGGTCTACAGCTACGGAGGCTATACGGCCAGCGAGGCCGCCGAGATCATGAACAGCATGGTGCCTCTCGACGAGAATGAGCGCTGCTACGAGGGAGACATGAGCCTCAACGTGCTGGCCGCCCAGCAGAGGCTGCAGTATCTGGGCTACGAGGTCGAAAGGACCGGCATCATGGACAAGGCGACCATGGACGCCTTAAGGCAGGTGCAGAAGAGGGCCGGCTCGTATTCCTACGGCAATCTCGACAGCTTCACCATCAAGGCTCTCAGGGAGCAGTTCAACGCTCTTCTGGGCATAGACCGGGACGGCGAACATCCCGATACCCAGCTGCAGAAGGCGATGGATATCTTAAGGGACAACATGGACGTCAGGGCGAACGATCCCCTGCCCGCGGAGAGCGCGGAAGGCGAAGATCTTCAGAAAGCGGCGGACTGAGCGGAGAGCGCCGCGTGGCGCATCGGGCATGGCGCGGGAGAGCCGGCGGTTTCCCCGTACATGGGCCTGAGCGCCGATAAAGCATGAAAGAAAAAGACCCCGAAAGCCTTGAAAACAAGGCGGCCGGGGTCTTATATCATTTGTTATATAACATCGGATTCATATCGGCCGGAGCCCGCGCGGAGCTTCCGATCCTCAGACCGGCCTGTACTCGTACCTGCCTGCTCAGTCCTTATCTTCCGCCTCCCGGGATCCTCCGTCTTCCGCCGGAGCGATATAGAAGCGGGGCAGTCTCTCGCTGAGGCCGGTCACGATCACGTCGTACATGGTCCCGGTCTTCTCGCCCATCTCGTCGGCGGCGATCTCGAGATCCCCGCTCCTGCCGATGACGGTGACCTCGTCGAAGAGGGCGGCGCCGGGCACGTCCGTAAGATCGACCATCAGCTGGTCCATGCAGACGAGGCCGATGAGCGGGGCTTTCATTCCCCTGATGATCACGCTGCCGTTGCCGCAGCCCCAGTTCCTGGGGATGCCGTCGGCGTAGCCCAGGTTCACGGTGCCGATGACGCTCTCCCTTTCGGTCACGGCCGCCCGGTTATAACCTATCACCGTCCCCGCGGGGACGGTCTTTATATGCGAGATCAGGGCCTTGACGCTCAGGGCCGGCAGAAAACCGAAGCGCGGCGTCAGAGTGTCGGTGTAGCTGCCGAAGATGATCGCTCCGGTGCGGCAGAGCTGGTAGTGGGCGGAGGGCCTGGTCATGGTGCCGAAGCTGTTGCAGAGGCTGCAGACGGGCAGGGGGACCCCCGCGGCCAGGACCTTTTCCCTGAAGGAGGCGAAGCGCGCCTCCTGAAGGTCGGTATAGGCGTCGCTCTCCGGCCCCGCGCCGGTGCAGTCCGAAAAGTGGGACATGAGGCCCAAGAGCTCGAGGCCCTTGAGCCCGCTCACCGCCTTGACGGTCTCCACGGAAGCCGGCTCCTCCGAGCGGAAGCCTATGCGGCCCATGCCGGTGTCGATCACGGCCATGACCTTCGCCCTGCGGCCTCTCTTGATAGCCGCCTCGGAGAGCTTTTCCGCGTATATCATGTCGGAGACGCCGCTGACCAGGTCAAGGTCCAGGACCTCTTCGATCTGGCCGGGCCAGACCAGGCTCAGGACCAGTATCATGGCCTGAGGGGCGATCTTTCGTACCGCGGCCGCCTCCTCCACGGTGGCGACGGCGAAATTCCTGACGCCGTATCCGCTCATGAAGCTGACGACGCGGTCCAGACCGTGTCCGTAGGCGTTGGCCTTGACGACGGCGCAGATCTCGCTCCCGGGGGAGAGGAAATCCTTTATGATGTCCAGATTGTGGGCGACGGCCCCCAGATCGACCTCGATCCAGGCCGGGCGTCCTGAGGTCTTGCTTCCGGCGTTCATATCTCAGCCTTTCCGGGCTCTAATCCCTTCCTCTTACTACGGGGAACATTCCGCCGCTGCCGCTTATATACACATAGGGGAGCCTGAGGCTCACGGCGGTCACTATGGTGTCGAAGAAGCTCCCGGTCTTCTCGCCCATCTCGTCGGCGGTGATCTCCAGATCCCCGCTGCGGCCGATGAGCACAGCCTCGTCGTAGAGCGAGGCCCCGGGAACGTCCGTAAGATCTATCATCATCTGGTCCATGCACAGGGGGCCCAGTATGGGAGCCCTGCGGCCCCTCACCAGCACATAGCCCGTGCCGGCGCTCCAGTTCCTGGGGATGCCGTCGGCGTAGCCCAGGTTGAGAGTGCCGATGAGGCTGGGCCTTTCGACCCTGCTGACGCGGTTGTAGCCTACGGTGGTCCCGGCGGGGACCTCCTTGACGTGCATGACGAGGGCCTTGACGCTCATGGCCGCCTTAAAGCCGTAGCGGGGCATCAGGGTGTCGACGTAGCTGCCGAACATGACGGCGCCCGTCCTCACCATCTGATACTGGGCCGAGGGCCTGGTCATGGCGGCGAAGCTGTTGCATATGCTGCAGAGCTTCAGGGGGACGCCTTTTTCAAGGAGCTTTTCCCTGATGGCGGCGAAGCGCTGCTCCTGCAGGTCGGTAAAGGCGACGCCCTCGGCAGAGAGGTCGTTGGAGCCCGCGAAGTGAGACATGAGGCCGAGAAGCTCAAGCCCTTCCGTCTCGCTCAGGGCCTTTATCTCCTCGACCGAGGCGGGATCCTCGGACTGAAAGCCTATGCGCCCCATGCCGGTGTCGACGAGAGCGAAGACCGGCGCCTTGGCACCTCTCGCCTTCGCGGCCGCGGCGAGCTTCTTCGCGTAGCCGCTGCCCGAGACGCCGGTCACGAGCCCGTAATCGAGCACGGTCTCGATCTGGCCGGGCCAGACGAGGCTCAGGACTATTATCATGGCGTCGCCGGTAAGGGTCCTGACAGCGATGCCCTCCTCGACGGTGGCGACGGC